>JAGCMG010000141.1 GCA_017646555.1 Clostridia bacterium
CTTTAATATCAGATTTAGCGAAAACTGCTTGCGTTTCAACGTTAGTTAAAAGCGCTCTATATCTTTCTTCGTGTGATTTTTCGATAGCAGCAACTAAACGGAACTTAGTAGCAAGTTCTAAAAAGCCTTCTTCTTCGGCTTCTTTAGCAAAAGTTGAATACATATCAGTCCATTCATAATTTTCGCCTTCAGCAGCGTGTAAAAGGTTTTCAGCAGTGTTACCAAGTTCACCTAACGCCTTAAACCACATTTTAGCGTGTTCCTTTTCGTTGTCAGCAGTCTTTAAGAAAATTTCTGCTATTTGTTCATAGCCTTCCTTTTTTGCTACGCTTGCAAAATAAGTGTACTTATTTCTTGCTTGGCTTTCGCCTGCAAACGCTGCTTGTAAATTTTTTTCAGTTTTTGAACCTTTAAATTCCATAATTATCTCCTTTATTTTAAGCGCAATGCGCTATAATTATCTTTCTAATTTTCCGATTGAAGATGAAAATTTCTTCCACGGTTTTAGTGCTATTAAAAGCGCAACGATGGCAACGACTAAACAAATAATCCAAACAAGCATTAAAGTATTTGGCGTCATATTGTTTTGCATTGCTAAACCAATACCGTAAGTAGAAATAGCACTACCACCATAATTTATTGCATTTGCTATACCCGACACGCTTGCTGCAAACCCTAAATTATTAAAATGCATAGGTGCGAACGATATTAACAAGTGATTTATGGCAAGTTGCGTCATATATAATAAGCCGTACATTGATGCAAATATTACTGCTTCAACAGCATAGCCCCAAATACCACCAACGTTAAACGTTAACCAATATAAAACCAATACTGAAACAAGCGAAATTGACATAAAGAATATAGTCGCTTTAATTTCGTCGTCTTTAAACACGTGAGCAGTAATATATTCCCCTATGAAAACGCCAAGTAGTCCTATTACCGGTATAATCATAGTGATGAACGCAGAGTCGGAGTCTTTTATCAAATACGTTTTCTTTAATATCGTAGGAATCCACTCAGCAGCACCATTCAAAAATAATCCGTGAACGATTAAGGCTGGGAATACGATAATAAAGCCCGAAGTAATTAAAAGTTTAAATAACGATTGACTTGTGTCTTTTTCAACTTTAAGTTTATTTTTTCTTGGGTTAGTTTGTAAAATAATGTTTTTATTATTAACCAAATAGAAAGTTACGAAAATTATAAGCGAGAACGCCATAATAAGCGACGCCATAACGAAAACGCCTTTCCACCCACCAATATTAAGCGAAAAACCCGATAAAGTATAACCACTAATTTTACCAACAGGTGTCGTTAAAGCAATTAAAGTAATCGCTTTATATCTAATTTTTGGATTTAACGCGTTGTTTATTATATAGAAAACAGGCGTCCAAAGCATAGATTGACCGAAACCGTTTACACCCCACCAAATTATCATTAAAAAACTTGGCTTATAAACGGTGAACATAGCAACTTCTGCTAAAATTATTAACGAAACACCGATAATAATAAGTAAAAACGGTGATTTTTTATCAGATAAAATACCGTTAATAAACTGCCCAACAGCATACATAACGAAATATACTGCGCTGATTAACCCTGCGATATCTTCAGTTAAAACACCGTGAGTTTGCATTGCGCTAATTGCAGTTGAATAGTTTATTCTTGCGATATATGCCGTCGCGTATACGATACAACAAATTATAAATAACAAAACGCTTATAGAAGTTTTGGTTACTTTTTCATCAACATTAATTTTTTCAAGTTTTTCCATTATGTCCCCAATTAGCAGTTATTTTTCCACGCTAAATTTATATACGGTAACGGTATGATATTCTTCCCCTGCTTTAAGAATAGAATTAGGATATTCAGGACAGTTTACTGCGTTAGGATAGTTTTGAGTTTCCAAACAGAAAGCGTCACGCTTATTGTATATCGTACCGCCTTTTCCTTTAGAGCCACCCATAAAGTTACCCGAATAGAATTGAACGCCCGGTTGGTCGGTATAACAATCCATTACGATACCCGTTCTTTTACTAATAGCAGTTGCAAATTTAGCGTAACCTTTAATATTAAGAACGAAGTTATGGTCAAACCCACCACCGAATTTAACTTGCTCAAAATCAGCGTTGATATCTCTACCTATTTCTTTTGCCGTTCTAAAATCAAACGGCGTACCTGCAACTACCATAAATCTACCGTCGGTAAGTAATGCAGAATCAACAGGCGTAATATAATCGGAATTAATCGTTAAAACCGTGTCTAAAATAGTTCCTGTGCCTTGACCACTTAAATTAAAGTAACAGTGGTTTGTTAAACTAATAGGCGTATCTGCATCAGTAACAGCACTATAATCAAGTTTTAATTCGTTATCGCCCGTAAAAGAATATTTAACGGTAACTTTTAAATTACCAGGATATTCTTGGTCCCCATCGGGGCTTAAAAGTGAAAGAACAAGTTCTTCCCCACAAATTTCAGCATCCCAAACGGCTTTATCAAAACCAACTTTACCACCGTGTAAAGAACCAAATTTTTCATTTTTAGGAACTTGGTATTCCTTGCCGTTTACAACGAACTTGCCTTCTC
>JAGCMG010000142.1 GCA_017646555.1 Clostridia bacterium
GACCGTGCATAAGCCCGGCTTTTGCCGTTGGATAATCCGGTCCTTTGCCGTCGCCTTCCGCCCCGGTGATTGAGCCGATATTGATTATTAAACCGCCGTTTTGTTTACGCATTTGCTTTAATACGGCGTGGGCAAAATAGAACGGTCCTTTAAGGTTTACGTCTAACCCCCAATCGAAAACATCAATAGGGACGTCGGGGAATTCTGCATCCCAACCAACGTTAAGCACTCGCCTTGCCGTACCGCCTGCAAAGTTTGCCATTACGTCAATACTAGAAAAAGTTCCAACCGCTTTTTCGCACACCGCTTGAACTTGCTTATAATCCCTTACGTCACAAACTATTCCTACTGCTTTTCCTTGCCCTAAAGCGTTGATTTCATCCGCCTTTTCTTTTAACGCCGTTTCATTAACGTCACACAAAACAACGTTACCACCAAGGCTAGTAAAGTTTTGGGCAAACAATAATCCCATACCGGATGCCACGCCCGTTACGATTGCCGTTTTATTTTTAAATGATAAATCCCAACTCATAACACACCTTTATTAAGATTGTTTTAGTATTTTTATTATATACTATTGACTTTGAAAATTCAATTATATATACTATTATAAATGAAAACAATTCTACTGCCAAGGGGTAAAAAATGCACATAAACCATCCGTCCGCTTTTTTCGTCGTAGCAAAATACGAACATAAAAATAACGAATATTATGACTTTTCAAAAGAAAAAAGACCGCACCACAATTTATTATTTATGCTAAACGGTAGCGCGGTAATTTCGTCGGAAGGAACAACTTTTACAGTTAGCGCTGGTGAAATTTGTTATATTCCAAAAGGTTCTACTTATACCGCTAAATGGATATGTTCCCCAACTTGCGAATATAAGACCGTTCACTTTAACGTTTTACAAAAAGACGAACCGTTTGAAAACAAAAAAGTTTGCGTTCAAAAAATCAACAGTAGTTTTTTTAAGTCTTTTTTTGAATTAGTTAAAGATATAAAAACTTTTCAAGACGCACCCCCGCCAGCAAGTTTTAAGGCGCTATCGGCATTTTATAATTTAATTGCTGAACTTTTCCCGCTTGTTCAATGCGCTGATAGCGAAATTAAGCCTAGCCAAATTACGCCGGCGTTAAACTTTCTTGAAAACAACTTGCTTGCAAGCGTTAAGGTGGAGGACCTTGCTAAACTTTGCTTTTTAAGCCCGTCAAGGTTTTTCTTTGTGTTTAAAGAACAAGTAGGGTGTTCACCTATCGTTTATAAAAACCAAATGATTATTCAGCGCGCATCACAAACTTTACTTTTTGAAAAGAATAAAAGTATTGAAGAAATTTCTAACCAATACGGTTTTGACACCCCTATTTATTTTAGAAGAATTTTTAAACAAATAACAGGCAAAACGCCAACCGAATACCGCAAGAACGGCGGATTTATTTAATAACGTAATCTTTACGTTGTTGTATTAGTTGTAGATACTTCCACACGCTACGCTTAATCAGTATGATAGGTTTTTATTATTTACTACCACCTTGCCCTTTCTTGCAGTTTTTATTTTGTCATATTGAGTAAGGGATTTTTTGCACCGAAATATCTCTTTTGGTCAAGTTTCATAATATCATTACATATAAAAAGCACCCATTTGGGTGCTTTTTTTGGTTTTTAATTTATTAAACTTATACCCCGATGAAGTGTTTTGCTAAAATACCTACGACGAACGATACTACGCCAACGCCAACTGAAATAAATAACATTTCAAAAAAGCGTGGTGCAAACTTTTCGCCTTTAACGACGGCAATATAAAAGTTAAACCCTGCTATAATTAAAACTATTACGCCAAGCATACAAACTAGCGCAAGCAAGTATTGCCCTGGGGCGCAAATCAAATACGGTGCAACTAGCAAGGCAACGGTAAGTAAATACGCTATACCCGTATAGGCGCAAGATTTAAGCGCGTCTTTCCTTCCCTCTGACTTTGCCGATAAGAACTCACTTGACGCCATTGAAAAGGTTGCCGATATACCGACGATTAGTCCTGAAAGTGCAATAAGCCTTGTATTTTGCAAAGCGAAAGTGAACCCTGCTAAAGAGCCTGCAAGTTCAACGAGCGCGTCGTTTAAGCCAAGAACCATACTGCCGACGTATTTTAAGCGTTCTTCGTCAAGCATACTAATAAGCGCGTTTTCGTGTTCTTCTTCCTGCTGTTTTATAGTTTCAGCCTCTGGCACTTCTTCTAAAATGGTCGAATAATTTTTTTGCGCGCCTTTTTCACCGCGTTCCATAATTTTTATAGCGAAAGTAAACCCGAAAACTTTTGCGTAAAATACGAACTTTGCTATTTTAGCGCGTTTTGGTTTCATTGTAACGCCCGTGTAAGATTTCCAAATTTCGTAGTGTTTTTTCTCTTCTTCGGCAAGTCTTAAAAGCGTTTTTTTGTTTTCTTCACCTTTTGCAAACTTTGATATTTTAGCGTAAATAACGCTTTCAGTCAGTTCGTTTTGTTGCATTTTTAATATGATTTTAAGAGACGCATCTGAAATGGTTTTATTCATAATTTTTCTCCTTTTTTGTATATTATACATTATTAAGTGAGTAATTTCAATAACAATACACATAATATTTGACATTTTATTTATAATATTGTAAAATTACGGCGTTATTAAACTTTTTTAGGAGTGTATTAAAATGAATTGGTATGAATTATCTGCCTTTATCTTATACCTTGTTGCAATGCTTGCAATAGGCGTATGGTTCTTCGTTAAAGGCTTGAAGAAGAAAAATACCACCGAAAAAGATTACTTTTTAGGCGGTAGACAAATGAGTGGTTTAGTTGCAGCGTTCTCTGCAGGTGCATCAGACATGTCTGCTTGGGTTTTAATGGGACTTCCTGGTTCAATTTGCCTTTACGGTTTAGGTGAAGTTTGGATTTCTATCGGTCTTTTTATCGGTACGGTTTGCGCTTGGCTCTTTATCGCACCAAAACTTCGTAGATTTGCTATTAAAGCCGACGATTCTATTACGATACCACAATTTTTATCTAATAGATTTAAGTCTAAAAATCCACTTTTACAAGTATCTTGCGCTGTTATCTTCGTGATTGCTTACTGTGTTTACACGGCATCTTCTTTATCGGCTTGTGGTGAACTTTTCAATACCGTTTTAGGTATCGATGGCAAAATCGCTATGATTATTGCAGCAGTAGTTATTCTTTTATACACCCTTTTAGGTGGCTTTAACGCTGTTTGTTGGACCGACCTTATTCAAGGCTTAATTATGCTTGGCGCACTTATGATTGTTCCTATCGTGTGCTTGTTCTTCCTTAAATTAGACGGCCCTATCGCAAGCGTTGCTACCCCTGAAAATTACTACAATCTTTTATCAAGTGGTAAATTCGATTGGAACAGTATTGCAGGCATTTTATCTGGTTTAGGTTGGGGTTTAGGCTACTTTGGTATGCCACATATCCTTATCCGTTATATGTCTATTCGTTCGGAAAAGGAAATGAAAAAATCTCAAATTATCGGTATTATTTGGATTTTTATTATTTTAGTTATGGCTACCGTCGTTGGTATCGTTGGTCACGAATATTTAGGTTCAAGCGTTACGGCAGATAACAAAAACCTTGTATTTGTAAAAATTGTTAAAAAGATTTTCGGCTACGGCGCTGTTGCTTTAATCGGTGGCATTATGCTTTCGGCTATCGTTGCTGCCGCCATGAGTACAGCCGATTCGCAATTACTTGCATCTTCAAGTTCTTTCGCTTCGGATATCTATAAAACCACTATTAGAAAAAATGCAAGCGAAAAAGAAATGCAATGGGTTTCAAGAGGCACGGTTGCATTAGTTATTATCGTTGCGTTCTTTATCGCAATTAACCCTAATTCCGGTGGTATTATGGGCTTGGTTGAATCAGCGTGGGCGTTCTTTGGCGCAGCGTTCGGCCCTGTAATTATCTTCTCACTTTTCTGGAAACGCTTTAACTACGTTGGCGCTGTAAGTTCGATTTTATCAGGCTTTACCGTTTCAATTTTCTGGATGTTTGCATTTAACTCTGGCGCTGATAGTTTCATCTTCAACACCGGCTTATACGAACTCGTTCCAGGCTTTATCGTTGGTACGATAGTTGCAGTTGTCGTTACTCTCTTAACCAAAGCACCATCACAAGAAGTTGTTGAACTTTTTGAAAGCGTTGGCGATAGCGTTGAAGAAGAAGTTATCGAAACACCTGCTGTATAATCATCAATTAACTTTTAACAAAAAAGCACCCACTCGGGTGCTTTTTTAATTTTGTCATAACTCGCTCCTTTAAAAATATATTTTACTCTTTTACAATCGATAACGACAAAGTGTCTTTTCTTGGATTCGTCTTCAAATACCCTGCATATTCTATCGTTTCACTTTCTAAATCAAAAACAAAAATGGTTGGAAATGACAATTTTAACCCAGTTAAAAATATAGCACTATAAAGATAAACATATCCTTTACAGTAAATAAATAATTTATTATCAAATTCCATTAATGCCGTAGGTACGTGTTTTAAATCACCCAAATTTAGTTCTTCTTTTTAGTCTAGTATTTGTCTTGCTTTTGCACATTTTTCTAATATGTAATCCTCATCAATAAAAATGGTTGTTTCTTTTAAGGGGTTTTTATCTTCATTGATTTTAGTTATTGTAATGTATCCATAATAAAAATTCAGAAGAGTTTTAGATACTATCTCAAAACTAAATTTAGTATCTCCACTTATAACAACTTCGTTTTCAGGTAAAATTTGAGTATTTTCTCCCGTCGTTTCTATTAATTTATAGCCAACAATATCTCTTTCAATAGTCGCATATGCTTCGTCTAATTTTTCAGCATATAAATTTATCCACTCATCAGTAGTACGTCCTTTGGCTCTGTTACACGCAAAAAAAGGCAATACTAAAATAATAGCCATAATTAAAGATAAAATTTTACTAATTCTTTTCATGCTTGCCCCCTTTGGTTTTTTTTGTTAGTTATTTTCTAATATTATTATACTTTAATAGCGCGCTGTTTGTCAATACCCTATTTTTACAAGTATTACCATCACTGTTAGCGAAACATTTTAAAGCGTAGTAAAAAAGCCCCTTTTTTATGCAGTTTGGTCAACTTTCACTATACCGTTATAAGCAAAAAAGAGCCGAAAGGCTCTTTTTGACTTATTAAAAACAATGTTGCAAGTCTACTATGACGGCAAAGCCAAGTAGTAGTACCATACCGATAATACTTAAAATGTATTCGATTTTTCTATTGACAGGCTTACCACGAATCCACTCAATAAGCGTAAACACCGTTTTACAACCGTCAAGCGCTGGGATTGGCAATAGGTTGAATATTGATAAGTTCACGCCGATTAACGCTGTGATTTGTAACAAATACCCTAAGCCGTGGTTTTTAACACCGTTTGCCGTGGTGGTTATTGTAGTAACCGTTCCACCCATTGCGTTAAGACCTAATTTGCCTGTCAGAAGTTGACCTAAAACTTCAAAAATAGATGCGCCTAACCTAAAAGTATAACCGAAAGTTTTGCCGATTGATGTGAAAAATCCAAACCGAACGGTCGTTCCTCGCATTGATTGTATGCCAAGCGCCGACAAGGTTTCGCCCGTTGATTCTATGCTTTCGATTTCGTTTTGTAAAAGTTTTATCGTTACGTCTTTTTCCGTTCCGTTTCTTAAAACGGTAACGGTTATCGTTTCGCCTGCTTTTTTAGAGCCGATTGCGCTCATTAAATCGGTGATTAGATAAACGCTTTTATCTTCTGCCCCGATAATAATATCGCCTTGTTCAAAATACTGCACGAACCCCGTTTCCATGTCGGTTGGGCGAACGGTTTCTATTCTGTAAGCAGGTGTACCGTACGCGCCTATAAATATGCCGGCAACTAAAATAGCCGTTAAAAAATTCATAGTAGCGCCGGCAAGTAGCACAAGTATTCTTTGCCAAGGTGGTTTTGAGTTAAAGTCCCCTTCGGTTAAAGCGTCTTCGTCTTCGCCTGCAAACGCGCAATACCCACCGAGTGGCAAAAGCCTAATAGAAAAAACTTCACCGTCTTTTTTGGTCTTTTTGAATATTGCAGGGCCAAAACCGATTGCAAATTCGTTTATTTTAAATTTGAATATTTTACCGACTATATAATGCCCGAATTCGTGCACGGTTATCATAACTAAAAGCACCAAAAGCGCTATCAAAATATATAGCGCGTAACTTAAAGCGTCAGTAAAACTTATTAAAAGATTAACCACTTTATTCTCTCTTTATTTTATTTTGCTCATAGCGTATTGTCTTGAATACTCATCTGCTAAAAAGATTTTATCAAGACTATACGGCGCATCATTAGTATATGCGTTAAGCGCGCCGTCTATTATGGAAAATATATCACAATATTTAATTTTTCCGTCTAAAAACGCTTGAACGGCTATTTCGTTAGCGCCGTTTGCGACAGCCGGATACGCGTCGCCGTTTTTGCCAGCGTTTACCACCAACTTAAAGCACGGAAATTTATCGTTATCTATTTCGCTAAAAGTAAGGCTTTTTAATGCCTTAAAATCTAATTGTGGTACGTTTTGACACAACCGTTTATCGTGATTTAATGCCAACGCAATAGGAATTTCCATAGTTGGATAAGATAATTGCGCCATAACGGAATTATCATTAAACTCTACCATAGAGTGTATTATGCTCTCTCTATGAATAATTGCGTCGATTTTATCAAAGGTGGTATTATAAAGCCATTTAGCCTCAATAACTTCAAACGCTTTATTAACCAAAGTCGCGCAGTCTATCGTGATTTTACTGCCCATATTCCAGTTAGGGTGTTTTAGAGCGTCTTTTGCCGTTGCGAAAAAAAGTTCGTCTTTACTTAAATCCCTAAACGCACCGCCGGACGCCGTTAAAATTATACGCTTAAACTCTTTATTAAGGTCAAACCCTAACGCCTGCCAAATAGCCGAGTGTTCGCTATCAATCGGGGTGATTTTTACACCGTTTTCTTTGGCTTTTTGCATAACGATTTCGCCACCGACTACTAAACTTTCCTTATTAGCAAGGGCAATATCTTTTTTAAGGTCAATCGCCTTTAACACTGCTTTTAATCCAGCAAAACCAACGACTGATACGACTACGATATCAGCCTCCGTTATAACGGCGTTTAAGTAAGAATTTTCCCCACTATAAAAGTCTACGCCTTTCGGCACGGTTATATCGCCGTTACATATATCTAAACAAGCGACTTTTGGGTTTAATTTATTTACTTGTTGTTCAAATTCAATGCGATTAGAGTGCGCCGAAAGCGAAACTATCTTAAACTCATCAGGGTATCTATTAGAAACGGAAATAACCTGCTTTCCTATTGAACCCGTACTGCCTATCAATGCTATTTTTTTCATAATTATTCTCAAAAGGCGCGTTGAACGCGCCTTAAAATTTTGTATTAAATTAACGACATTATAATTGCAATAAAAGTGCTTGCAACCATAATTCCGTCTACCCTATCTAAAACGCCACCGTGACCTGGGAAAATATTGCCCATATCTTTTATACCGATTTTGCGTTTTAATAAACTTTCAAAAATATCGCCTAATTGTGAAAGAACGGAAGACACTAACCCTATGATTAAGAAAATCCACCAAGCGTTATCAGGCTTAAATATGAAGAATAAAACTATTGACGCAAGTATGCCACCGATTACCCCACCGATTGCGCCCGAAACGGTTTTATTCGGTGAAATTTTCGGACATAACTTTACACCTTTAACAAGTGAGCCTACAAAGTAAGCAAAAGTGTCCGTTGCCGACGGTATTGCAAAAATCATAATTAACGCAAGAAGCGAATTTTGTGGCAAATCGTTAGCGACTGAAAGCGATAACAATAAAAATTTAGGATATACTGCTGAAAGTAACGATTTAATGTAAAAACTGGTATCCTTTTTATAAATAAGCGTGATAAGAATATCAACAACTATTTCGGAAACGATTACGCAAACGGCAGTAATAATGCCGAAAACTGCGTATGCAGGCACGACTAATAATGACGATAAAGTGGTTACAATCATAACCGTTTTATCAGCGTCGGTTGCAAAATATTCAGTTTCACCGTTGTCGTTTACGCGTTTTAAGAAAAGTTTTGACGACAATTCATACCCACCAACAACAATGAGTAGCCCTGTTAGAATATTAAATAACGGTAAGTAAATAGGTCTTAAAAAGAAAAACCCCACCACTACCGCTATTAAAACGCTTGCCGTAATAACGCGCTTTAATAAACTACTTTTCATCTATTCCTCCAAACCGTCTTTTACGGTTAGAATAACTTTGTATCGCTTTATCAAATTCTTCTTCATCAAAATCGGGCCAGTGCTTATTAGTAAAATAAAACTCACTATACGCCGACTGCCAAAGTAAAAAGTTTGA
>JAGCMG010000143.1 GCA_017646555.1 Clostridia bacterium
GGCGAATAACGAACTTGGCACGCTTTCGCCGATTAAGCAAATTGCAAAAATAGCGCATAGCGTAGGCGCGTTATTTTTAACTGACGCCGTTCAAGCCGTTGGCGTTATGAAGATTGACGTTAAAGAAACGGACGCCGATATGGTAGTAATATCTTCGCACAAATTTTACGGACCGAAAGGCGTTGGTGCGCTTTATTGTAAAATCGGCGTAAAACTAAACGGCTATATAATAGGTGGCCATCATGAACGCGAAAAGCGTGGTGGCACGACTAACGTGGCAGGTGTTTTAGGTATGGCGCTTGCGCTAAAAAAAGCAAGCGACGGATATTTAGAAAACGCTGAAAAGATAAAAAATCTTCGCGATAGATTTGAAAGTGAACTAATAAAAAACTTACCTAATATAAAAATCAATAAAAGCGAAAATCGTTTACCAACCGTTTCAAGCGTAACTTTTAACGGCGTAAACGGTGAAGTATTGCTTTATAACCTTGACTTAAACGGCGTGTGCGCGTCGAACGGTTCTGCGTGTTCAGCGGGAACGATAAAACCGTCTGCAACCTTAAAAGCAATCGGCTTAATGGACGAAGAAGTCAAAGGCACGGTAAGATTTTCGTTTGGCAAAAACAATACTGAAAAAGAAATTGAAACAGCCGTTCAAATAATAACCGATTGCGCTAAAAAACTTTGGGAATAATTTATAATAAATAGGGCATACTACTTTCGAAGATAAAATCGGAGGTTATTATGAGAGAAAAATTCTATTTAGGCGTTGCGCTTGGTATGATAGGTGGTGCGCTAATAACGGCAAATTCCATTAAAGCGAGAAAGTTAGTAAAAAACGGGCAAGAACAAGTAATGGATAAGATTGATGATTTAACTTCGTCAAGCAAGCCAAAATCGACTGCAAAAAGCGGTAAATAAATAAAAAGGTCGGGGTTTTAAGCCCCGATTTTTATATAAGCGAACTAATCAAAAAAGATTGAAAAATCTTTCGCTATGTGGTATACTTTACTTAATGGAAAGGTTCATGGCTCTTGATATAGGGGAAAAGCGAATAGGAATAGCAGTATCAGACCCGTTTAATTCTTACGCGTTACCCGTTCAAACGTATCATAGGAAAAACTTAAAATGCGATATAGCGTATATAGTAAATATCGTAAAAGAAAAGCGTGTGACGGAACTTGTGTGTGGTCTACCGCTTAATCTTGACGGAACGAAAAGTCAGCAGACGGATTATACGCAATATTTTATAGATAGACTTAAAGAAAATCTTGCTATTCCCGTAACGACGGCAGATGAGCGATGCACCACGGTAGAAGCCCATCGCGTTTTGATTGAAGAAGATTATTCAAGACAAAAGCGCAAGCAGTTCGTGGATGCGTTAGCCGCTACCTACATTTTAGAAGGTTTTTTAAGAAATAAATCCCGCAATAGCGGACAAGGAGAATAATATGGAAGAAAATAAAAAATGTCATTGTCACGATGAAGAAGAATGCACTTGTGGCTGTGCTGACGGCGAAGAATGCACTTGTGGTGACGATTGCGATTGCGAAAGTGAAGTTATAGAAGTAACGACCGACGACGGTAGAAAAGTAAAATTCTATTTAGTAGACACTATCGAATACGATGGCAAGGAATACGCTGCGTTAACCCCTGCAGAAGAAGCCGAAGATATCGAAGAAGATAGCGTTTATATTTTTGAACTTTCTGCAAACGACGACGGCTCTGCTGAACTTTTCCCGATAGACGACCAAGATTTATTAGATAAAGTTTACACGGCTTTCGTTGAAGCGATTGAAGACGAAGATTGCGAATGCGACGATTAATAATTAAGCACCCGTTCGGGTGCTTTTTTAGTGGTGGAGTTTAGCCGTTTATTTATTATATAATAATAAAAAGTTGTTCAAAACGGTTGATTTTAAACTCAATATATGCTAAAATCATAATTGCGAAAATTCACACCAAGAAAAATGGTTCGGCATTTCGTGCGATAAAAATCTATTCAATTATCGTGGTAGCCGGGGTAAACCTACTTGGGAGGAATAACGGAGGTAATTTATTATGGCAGTAATTTCTATGAAGCAATTACTCGAAGCAGGCGTGCATTTTGGTCACCAAACCAGAAGATGGAACCCGAAGATGAAGAAATACATCTACGGCGAAAGAAACGGTATTCACATTATCAACCTTGAACAAACCGTTGAACTTATTGAAAAGGACGCATATCCTTTCGTAGTTGAAACCGTTAAAGCAGGTAAATCAATTCTTTTCGTTGGTACTAAAAAACAAGCGCAAGAAGCAATCAAATCAGAAGCTGAAAGATGCGGTATGTACTACATCAACAGCCGTTGGTTAGGCGGTACGCTCACCAACTACAAAACCATTAAGTCAAGAATTGATAGACTTAACAAGTTAAACGCTATGGAAAAGAGTGGTGAATTCGACCTTCTTCCTAAAAAAGAAGTAGCGTTATTAAAGGGCGAAAGAGATAAACTTGAAATGAACCTTGGTGGTATCAGAGAAATGCGTGGTTTACCAGGCGCAATGTTTATCGTTGACCCAGAAAGCGAAGATATCGCTGTTAAAGAAGCAATCAAACTCAATATTCCTATCGTTGCTATCACCGATACCAACTGCAATCCTGACGTAATCGACCACGTAATTCCTGGTAACGACGACGCAATCAGAGCAGTAAAACTTATCGCAAGCGTTATTGCTGATGCAGTTATCGAAGCAAAGGGTGGCGTTCAAATGGAAGAAGTTCCTGAAAAAGCCGTTGAAGAAAAGGAAGTAGCAACCGTTTACGTTGCTGAAGAAGCAAAAGAAGAAGTTGCTGAATAATTTGTTAAACATTAAATAATCGGAGGGAAAACCAATGTATACGATGGAAGACGTAAAAACTTTAAGAGAAAGAACTGGCGCAGGTATTTCTGACTGTTCTAAAGCACTTAAAGAAAATAACGGCGATATGGAAAAAGCCGTTGACTATTTAAGAGAAAAAGGTATTGCAACCGCTGCTAAAAAAGCAGGTAGAATCGCATCTGAAGGTATTTGCTATGCTGAAGTTAAGGGTAACACAGCAGTTATGGTAGAAGTTAACTGTGAATCTGACTTCGTTTCTAAAGGCGACCTTTTCAAAGCGTTCGCTAAAGAAGTTGCTGAATATATTTTCGCTAACGACGTTAAGGAAGTTGAAGAAGTTATCTCTGCTTTCGAAGCAAGAACTACTGAAGCACTCCAAAAAATCGGCGAAAATATCAAAATCAGAAGATTCGTTAAATACGTTTCTGACGCAGTTGTTGATAGTTACATCCACATGGGTGGTAAAATCGGCGTTATCGTTGAATGTGCAAACGGCGTAAGTGCTGAAACTATTCACGACGTAGCACTTCAAGTTGCTGCTGCTAAACCACTTTACGTTAAAGATGACGAAGTTCCAAGCGAAATCATCGAAAAGGAAAAAGACATTTTAAGAGCGCAAATCGCTAACGACCCTAAACTTGCTAACAAGCCTGATATGGTTAAAGAAAAGATGGTTGAAGGTAAAGTTAAAAAGTATTACGAAGAAAACTGTATCTTAAATCAAGCTTTCGTTAAAGACCCTGCAATCACCGTTGGCGCTCTTTTAGCAAAAGAAAGTTCAACTGTTATCAAGTTCACCCGTTTCGAAATGGGCGAAGGTTTAGAAAAGAAGAGCAACGACTTCGCTGCAGAAGTTGCTGCACAAATGAAAAAATAATAAATAAATAATTGTTTTTTTGGGGCGGTAAAAGTGAATTGCTTTTCCGCCTTTTTGTTAAACGACGGGTAGCGTTATGCGCCGTTTAACCTAAATTTAATTTTACGGAGGCCGATTTTGGGAACCAAGTATAAAAGAGTAATAATTAAACTTTCAGGCGAAGCGCTTGCAGGCGACAACAAAGTAGGTATCAACGAAACCGTAGTAAACGGCGTGGTTGAACAAATTAAAAAAGTTAAAGAATTAGGCGTTCAAATAGGTATTATTATCGGTGGTGGTAATTTCTGGCGTGGTAGACAAGGCGAAGAAATGGATAGAACGACTGCCGACCATATGGGTATGCTTGCAACGGTTATGAATTCACTTGCTATGCAAGACGCGTTAGAAAGACAAGGCGTTGAAACGAGAGTTCAAACGGCGCTTACTATCACAAGAGTTGCCGAACCTTACATTTTAAGAAAGGCGCTCAAACACCTTGATAACGGTAGAGTAGTAATCTTTGGTTGTGGAACGGGTAACCCATATTTTTCAACCGATACGGCTGCTGCGTTAAGGGCTGCTGAAATCGGCGCTGAAATTTTATTACTTGCTAAAAACGTTGACGGTATTTACGACAGCGACCCTAAAACTAATCCAAATGCAGTTAAGTATGATAAACTTCACTATCTTGATTTTATATCTTCGGGCTTAAAGGCTATGGATACTACTGCCGTAACTATTTGTATGGAAAACAAAATTCCTGTACTTGCTTTCGGTCTTAACGAAAAAGACGCGCTTTTAAAAGCAGTTTCAGGCGAAAATATCGGCACTTTAATCAGTAACGAATAATAAGGAGAAAATTATGGCTATCGAAAACGAACAATTTGAAATCATTATGATGGATACGGAAGAAAAAACCGAAAAAACCGTTTCCGTATTAAAAAGCGAATATGCAAATATCAGAGCAGGTAGAGCAAATCCACATATTTTAGATAGAATTTTAGTAGACTATTACGGCACGCCAACGCCTATCAACCAAGTAGGTAACATTTCAGTGTCTGACGCAAGATGTTTAGTAATTTCACCATGGGACGCGTCAATGTTAAAGGTTATAGAAAAACAACTTTTAGCAGATAATATCGGTATAACTCCATCTAACGACGGTAAGGTTATTCGTCTTGTTTTCCCTGTTTTAACCGAAGAAAGAAGAAAAGAACTTGTTAAACAAGTTAAAAAACAAGCAGAAGACAGCAAGGTTGCAATAAGAAATATTCGTCGTGACGCTATGGACGCGTTAAAAAAGATGAAGAACAATAAAGAACTTTCCGAAGACGAACACGCATCTTGCGAAAAGGAAGTTGACAAGACTATTGCTGAATCTATTGAAAAGATAGAAAAACTTTGTGCGGATAAAGAAAAGGATATTATTTCTGTATAATGGAAACTTCTAAAATTCCC
>JAGCMG010000144.1 GCA_017646555.1 Clostridia bacterium
CGCAGCTCGTTCTTCCGGATACCATAACAACGATCGGACATAATGCCTTTGATGGCTGCTCCAAGCTAGGTTCGTGGTGTGTTCAAAGGTATCGGCGCAATCGCATTACTTGTTGCAGGTTCAGTCTTAATCATTACCGAATTTACTTACGCATCATTTGCAACGGCAGGTACTGTTGCTGTAGCAGAACTTAGCATCGGCTTTGCAATTGCTGGTGTTATTATGGTAGCGTTCGCGTTAGTTTCCGTTTATAAAGCAACGTATACAGTTGGTAAGAAGATTGGTTCGGCAATGTTAAACAACGTAGGTATTACTGCAACCGTTATCGCATTGATACTCATCTTGTTCTACTGTTTAGGTATTTTAAGTTAAAAAATAAAGCGACGGTTAATCCGTCGCTTTTTATTGGAGAAGAAAAATGGATTTACCAAAAGACCCTTTTACTTTATTATCGTTTATAAATACCAAGTTAAGGGACGGCGATTATGATTTAGAAGAATTTTGCTATGAGTACGATATTTCTATTAGTGAAGTAGAAGAAAAATTGCAAGCAATAGGCTATAAATATGATAAAAAATTGAATAAATTTGCTTAAAAAACGAAATGATTAAAATCGCTTGTAAAAAAAATGCAAGTTTTCAATTTTTTTGTTTATAAACGTTTGACAAAGTAAAGTAATTTTAGTATGATATATAGGCTAAATGAAAGGCATCGGGTAAGTATGCTTTACAGCACAAGGTGTAAAGTGTAATCGGACAGCCGTTCTGCGCAACCACAAAAGCTAACAAAAAGTAGCAAGGAGCGTGCGCGGGTGTAGTTCAATGGTAGAATTCCAGCCTTCCAAGCTGGCCGTGTGGGTTCGATTCCCATCACCCGCTCCAAAACAAGCACTGTACAGTGCGATATGCACCTGTAGCTCAGCTGGATAGAGCAACGGCCTTCTAAGCCGTGTGTCAGGGGTTCGACTCCCTTCAGGCGCACCAAATACGGCGGGTGTAGCTCACATGGCTAGAGCGCAAGATTGTGGCTCTTGAGGTAGTGGGTTCGATTCCCATCACTCGCCCCAAACTAAATAGGGGTGTCGCCAAGCGGTAAGGCACTGGATTTTGATTCCAGCATTCGTAAGTTCGAATCTTGCCACCCCTGCCAAAACCAATTTAATGCCCCATTAGCTCAGTTGGCAGAGCACGTGACTTTTAATCACGGTGTCCCGAGTTCGAATCTCGGATGGAGCACCAAATACGCGCTATTAGCTCAGTTGGTAGAGCAACTGACTCTTAATCAGTGGGTCCTGGGTTCGAGTCCCCGATGGCGCACCACTATGAGTAGGAAACCCTACTCTTTTTTTATGCGTAAAAAGGGGGACTCGAACTGCGTTCGCCCACTAGCGTGGCAGCAACCCTTTTGTCCTAATGGACATTTCCCCTAGCAGGGGAATCTCCCCGACGGCGCTTTCGCTATTGAGTAGGAAACCCTACTCTTTTTTTATTTTAAACTTTAATTATAAAATCTTTGTCGGAATTATGGAAAAAATTTTTTAATATGATATAATAAATTTATGAAAAAAATGCAAGCGTATTTATCAAAATTTTTTAATGAATTTAATTATTTATCTACCGACGCTGAATACTTATTATCGGTATATAATAAAATTGTCAAAAATAAAAAAGCGTTCAAAATTTTTTATAAAAGCATTAAACTTTACAAAAAGTCAAAGGACATTGATTTTTTAAAAATATTAGAATATTCTAATCAAACGGCAAAAATAATCAGCGAACACGAATACGCTGTAAATTTTTTAACACTCGCTTGCCTTACTAAAACTCAACAAAAATACTACAAAAAAGCCAAATTACCATATGATTTATATTACAACACAATGCTTGATTTACGGTATAAATTAGATGAGTGCAAGTTGGTAAAGGGGAAAGTTGGGACTTTCGTACCAAACTGGTATGCACGCTTTTTCTCTCTTAAACTATTTACCTTTTCGCGTTTGCAGTTTGAAATAAAAACTTTCGGCAAAGACTACCTAAAAAACGGCAATAAACTTTTGGCTGACAGCAAAGTTTTAAATGTGCATATACCACGCTCAAAACAGCCGTTAAGCGAAGAACTTTTTATAAAATCGTTCAAGCAAGCAAAAGAATTTTTCAAAGATACGCTTGGTGAAAATCCTGCGTTTGTTTGTCATAGTTGGTTACTTTATCCCGACACGCTTTCGTTATATAGTGAAAACTCTAACACCTATAAGTTTGCAAAGTTATTCGATATAATATCAACGGGCGAAAACGAAAACAATGAAGACCTTTGGCGATTATTCGACACCGACGAAAAAGACCCGACTAAATTGCCTAACGATACTTCTATAAGGCGCGCGTTTATTTCGCACTTAAAAAGCGGTGGAAAAACGGGTTGGGGCTACGGCGTGTTTTTTTATCAAGATTTACACGCTAAAATATAAACATTTATGCGTTAAAACCTGAAAAAGAGGTTGACCTACGCTATTTAAATTTGTTATTATATAATATATAAATAATATAATATATTTAAATACATTTTTAAGGAGTACTTATGTACAAAAAATTATATAATCATTGGCTTGATAGTGATGTTTTAACTTCTGCGGAAAAAGAAGAACTTCTCGCTATTAAAAATGATGAAAAGGAAATTGAATATCGTTTCGCTAAAGACGTAGAATTCGGCACGGCAGGTATGCGTGGACTTTTAGGGCTCGGTACTAATATGCTCAACGTTTACACCGTTAAACGCGCTACTCAAGCGCTTGCTGATTACATTAAATCTCTTGGCGAAACGGAAATGAAAAGGGGTGTTGCAATCTCTTACGATACCCGTTTTAATTCGGACGTGTTTGCAAAAGTATCTGCTGACGTGTTATCGGCTAACGGAATAAACGCGTATATCTTCGACGACGTTCGCCCCGTACCTATGTTATCTTTTGCCGTTAGACACTTAAACGCTATCGCGGGTATTATGATTACGGCATCACATAACCCTAAAGAATACAACGGTTATAAGGTTTACGGTGAAGACGGCGCGCAAATGTCGCCTGAAGCAACTGCTTTCGTTGTAGACGGAATAAACAAAATCGGCGATTGCTTGTCCGATAAAATTCTTTCAACCCCTAATAGTGATTTAATCACCGTTATCGGCAAAGCCGTTGACGACGCTTATTATAACGAACTTTCTAAACTTTGCTTATCACCACTTGCCGTTGAAAAAATGGGTAAAGACATTAAACTCGTTTATACGCCGGTTCACGGTAGTGGTTTCGTTCCCGTAACCACTATGCTTTCAAAACTTGGCATAAAGGCTACTTTAGTTGATGAACAAGTAAATAAAGATAGTGCTTTTTCTACCGTTAAAGTTCCTAATCCTGAATATAAAGAAACTTTATCAATGGGTATTGCGCTCGCTGATAAAATCGGCGCAGACGTAGTGTTTGGTACCGACCCTGACTGTGATAGACTCGGCGTTGCAATTAGAAACGATAAGGGTGAATTTGAGGCGCTTTCGGGTAACGACGTTGGTATTATGCTTTTAGACTATATTCTTTTACGCTTGAAAGAAAGTGGTAAAGATTTATCTAACGGCTTTATCGTAAAGAGTTTCGTAACGACTTCAATGGCGCAAGCCGTTGCTAAAGATTACGGTGTTGAAGTTATGGAAACGCCGGTTGGCTTTAAATTTATAGGCGAAAAAATTAAACTTTTTGCTGACACTGGTAAAAAGGAATACCTTTTCGGGTTTGAAGAAAGTTGTGGATATCTTCGTGGAACTCACGCGCGTGATAAGGACGCTGTCGTTGCAAGTATGCTTTTTGCTGAAATGGTTTGCTACTATCAAATGAACAAAATTTCCGTTTACGGTAGATTACAATTATTATTCAAGCGTTACGGATATTTCTTATCAAAATCGGTTGCAATCAATTTTTCGGGGCTTTCGGCTATGGACGATATGAACGCTATCGTTAACAAAATGAAAGTTAAGGAAATTTATTCAATCGGTGGCGTTAAGGTTGACGCGATTAGAGATTATTCTTCGGCAAAGCGCGCCGATATGAATACTAAAGAAGTAACTTCGTTAGATATTCCCAAGTGTAATTGCGTGTATTACGAACTTTCGGGTGGTGGTTTCGTATGCTTAAGACCAAGTGGTACCGAGCCAAAACTTAAGGTTTATTATATCGTTAAGGGCGAAAATATTGAAAATGCCGAGGAAATTTTTGAAAAAGTTAAGAGTGATTTTGAAGAAAAATTAAAGTCATAAAAAAAATTAAAAAACCTTTGAAAATTACTTGACTAAATTTTATATAAGTGTTAATATAGTAGGGCTGTGCGAAAGTGCGGCCCTTAACTGTTGTTAAGGAATCGTAGAATGACAACTGCATAGGAGATATAGAGCAAATATCTTAAAGAGAATACTTTAATTATAAGTAAAGTACAAGGCAAATTAGACTTTGTAAAAAAGCTAATTGTTAATGAAGGTTAATACGAAGCAAAATTTAAAGCGTAGGAAAACGATTCACTAAATAATTAGCCGAGTAAAAAGAAGAATTTAAAAATCAATTCGACGGACTTCGAGAGAAGTCAAAGATCAAGCTACGAAGAGCATACAGGTGAATGCCTTGGCACATAGCGCCGAAGAAGGACGTGACAAGCTGCGAAAAGCTACGGGGAGAAGCAAATATTCCGTGATCCGTAGATATCCGAATGAGGGAACTCAACACGAGTAATATTGTGTTATCGTTATATAAATCCATAGTATAACGAAGGGAACCCGGGGAACTGAAACATCTAATTACCCGGAGGAAAAGAAAGTAAAACAACGATTCCGAAAGTAGTGGCGAGCGAAATCGGAGGAGCCCAAACCAGAGATAGTAATATGTCTGGGGTGACGGACCCAAGAAGGAAATAGAAAGGTAGTGGAATATGGCTGGAAAGCCAAACGAAAGAGGGTAAAAGTCCCGTACACGAAACCGTTCGAAAGCCGTGGGTATCCAGAGTACGGCGGGGCACGAGGAATCCTGCCGGAACA
>JAGCMG010000145.1 GCA_017646555.1 Clostridia bacterium
ATTTATTGTAAGTTTGCTCTTATTCCAACAGGGTTTGATAGTAGTTGGAATTGTTCAAATAGACCTATAACTTTAAATTACGATAACTAAAATAAAAAAATAAAAAGCACCCGTGTGGGTGCTTTTTGCATATAACGGTATGATGAAACCGTGCCAAAAATAGTATTTTAATAGCCTAAAAATTCTACGCCTTTAAGTAAGACTTCGTTTAATGCGTCGTTTCTAAGTGAATAAAAAATTACTTTGCCTTGCCGTTTTGTTTTTACGGCGTTTAGGTTTTTAAGTAAGCGTAGTTGGTGGGAAACGGTAGTTTGGTTAAGTCCTAAAACGCTTGATAAATCGCTAACGCACATTTCCGATATTGCTAACGCTGATATCATTTTAAGGCGCGTATAATCGGAAAAAATTGAAAAAAAGCAAACGAGTTCGTCTAAAATTTCGCCTTGTGGAACGTAGTCTTTTACTAAGTTTTGTACTTTTTTATCTAAAATCAATTCTTGCATAATAAACTCCTTTTTTTTCTAAATTCATTATATCATAAGTATTCATTTATGCATATTTAGAAAAAATT
This sequence comes from Clostridia bacterium, assembly GCA_017646555.1. Lineage (GTDB taxonomy): Bacteria > Bacillota > Clostridia > Christensenellales > Borkfalkiaceae > UBA11475. The sequence continues at coordinate 572 of JAGCMG010000145.1, forward strand.
CGCATATTGTTAAATATAGTCTAAATTTAGGGAAAGGAGCGCGTATGAATTGTAATATAGTTTTATTTGCACTATTATTTTTACTACTAAACGGTGGCGTTATTGATACTACCGAACTTTTAATTTTATTAGCCTTGGCGTCTTACGCTTGTGGGGGGCTATTTAATCATTGTAATAATACTGCTAATGCTTAAATTAAAGTTCCGAATTTTCGGAACTTTTTTATTTTTAAACATAAAAATAACTAACTTAAATAAAAACTTGAAAATTTAATAAAAAACGGGTATAATTAAACTGGTATGGATTTAATTCAAGATAAGTTAAAACTTTTGCCCGAAAATCCCGGCGTTTATATTATGTACGACGAATTTGGGCAAGTTATATATGTTGGTAAAGCCAAAAACCTTAAAAATAGGGTTAGGCAATACTTTTTTTCTTCTGCTAAACCTGAAAAGGTAACGGCAATGGTTTCGCGCGTTAAAAATTTTAACTATATTATCACCGATAGTGAAGTTGACGCGCTTTCGCTTGAAAATAACCTTATCAAAAAACATAAACCAAAGTACAACATTCTCTTAAAAGACGATAAAACCTATCCGTATCTTAAAATCGATTTAAAAGAAGAATTTCCGTGTGTTAAAATCACGCGTAAAATCTTAAAAGACGGTGCAAAATATTTCGGCCCGTTTATGGGTGGAATTAACGCTGGCGAAATTAAAAATTTAGTTGATATTACTTATAAACTTCGCCCGTGCACTAGCCCGATTAGTTGCAAAAAGATAAAAAAAGAATGCTTAAATTACCATATCGGCAAGTGTTTATCACCGTGTAGCGGTAAAATCAACCGCGAAGATTACGTTAAACGCGTTAAATTAGCCGTTGATTTTTTGTCGGGGGGCGATGACGAACTTCCTAAACAAATCTTGACCGAAGAAATGCAACGCCACGCTGAAAATGAACAGTTTGAATCGGCGCTTTGCTGTCGTGACAGGCTTAAAAGTTTGGAAAAGTTAAAGTTAAAAAGGGTAACTTCATTAAATAAAAACCTTAACGCTGATATTATCGGTATTTCAACCAATAAAATTTTTACGGCAATATCGTTATTCTTTGTTAGAAACGGAAGAATGCTTGGGCATAAATACTTTGAAGAAGAAAGCCTTTTTGATACTATTGACGGCACGATTAGCGAATTTATTTCAAGATATTACGCTAAAGCCGACGATATTCCAAGCGAAGTTATCGTTCAATCGGAATTAGTAGACGAAAGTGTTTTAAGTCAATATTTAAGTAAAAAAGCGCAAAAAAGTATCAGTATCGTTTGCCCTAAAACCGGCGCTAAAAAACAACTTTTAGATATGGCGCTATTAAACGCTGACGATTATTTAGAAAAAGCCGTAACCAAGGTCGCTCATAAGAGCGAGATGACGGCAATCGCTTGCCAAAAACTTAAAACGGTGTTAAACTTAAATAAGTATCCAAAGCGTATGGAATGCTTTGATATTTCGCATATTTCGGGCGTTGATAAAGTCGGCTCAATGGTCGTTTTTATTGACGGTAAAAAGGACGCGAGCGAGTATCGCCGTTTCAAAATAAAAACGGTTGAAGGCAATAACGATTTTGCCTCGCTAAAAGAAGTTTTAACACGCCGTTTATTAAAGTTAGGAACTATTGAAGAAGATAAATTTCCTAAGCCCGATTTAATCATTATCGACGGGGGCAAGGGGCAACTTTCTTCCGTTAAAGAAGTTTTTGATGAACTTAACATAACCGATATCGATTTAATTTCGCTTGCCGAACGCGAAGAAGAAGTGTTTACTTTAACTTCTAAAAATCCCGTTTTAATGGACAAGTCCGATTACGCGCTTAGGCTTTTACAGCGTATTCGTGATGAGGCGCACCGTTTTGCTATTACCTTTAATCGCTCTTTAAGAAGCAAGCGCAGTTTGACTTCTGCACTTGATAATATTAAGGGTATCGGCAGGGAAAAGAAAAAGGCGCTTATTGAAAAATTTAAAGATTTATCGGGTATAATGTCTGCTAAAAAGGACGACCTTTTATCTATTAAAGGCATTGGTGAAAAACAGGCTGACGAAATTATTTTAGAACTTAAAAAGCAAGGGCTGATTAAAAATTAGGGGTAAAAATTTAATGCAAGACAAACAGTTTGAAATGATAATATCCGACTTTGATGGTACGCTTTCGGAAGGACATGTGGTGCCAAAACCGACCGTGGACGCTATTAAAAGATATCAAGAAGACGGTGGATTATTCGTTTTATGCACGGGTAGACCAACGGTTAGCGCTAAAACCGTTATGAAAAATAGTGGTGTAAATCCAGATGCTATCATTTCATTTCAAGGCGCTGAAACGGTAATAAAAAACGAATATGCTTATCGTGGTGGACTTGATGCGAAGTTGGTTTCTAAAATCGCTGACGATTTAAGTAAAAAATTCGGCCGTGAGTTAGGCGTGTTTAAGGACGACGTTTTATACGTGCAAGGGGATTCTGATATTATCGGTAAGTACGTAGCCTTTTATAAAGAGTTTGGTGGTACTTACGCTTATAAAGACGATATATCTAAATTTGCTGACGAAGTAGACGGGTGTTTTAGCAAAATGGTTATGATGAAAGACCCTAACGAAGACGTTAGCGAAATTTACGAGTATTTAGAAAAAACTTACGGCGATAAAATTTTTGCAAACAGTGGCGCGTCGTTTATTTTAGAAATCATTTCTAAAAAATATTCAAAATACACTTCAAGCAAGTTTGTAGCAGAAAAATTTTGCGTGGACGAAAGCAAGGTTTTAACCGTTGGCGATAGTACTAACGATTTACCACTTTTACAGTACGGCTTTGGCGTTGCCGTTGAAAGTGGCTCTCTTGAACTTAAACAAACGGCAAAATATATCGCTCCGTCAATAGAAAAAATGCCTGTTAAAATTTTAATTGACGATATACTTTTTGGCAAAAAGATAACTCCTAAAAATTAACGGAAACATTATGGAAAATAACGAATTAGTAGTAGAACAACAAAATCAAAATAAAATCCTACCTATGATAGCAATAAGGGGTAGGGTAATTTTACCGACCACTTTCGTAAACTTCGATATTGGTAGAAAAATTTCTTTATCGGCACTTGAAGCAACTAAAAATTCGGGTGGGGAAGTGTTCGTTGCAACGCAAAAAAATATAGCGGACGAAAGACCACTTGAAAAAGATATTTACACGACGGGTGTAATTTGTAAAGTTAGACAAATCGTAAAACCACAGGGTACGGGTGTTGCCAAATTAAGTGTGGAAGCCGTTTCGCGCGCAAAAATCGTTAGATACACGCGCACTGCTGATTATTTTGAAGTTGAAGTTTCTAACGCCCCTTATTTTGAAGGCGACCCGATAGAAACCGAAAGTGCTTTTAGAGTGGCAAAGGAAACTTTTAAAGAATACGCAACGAGTAATCCAAGTTTTTCAAAAGACGTGATTATAAGTTTAACAGATATTGATGAAGGCAATCGTTTTATGGATAACGCATTGTCTCTTTTGCCGATAAAAGAAAACGAAAAACAAGACCTTTTAGAAGAAGATATAACGGTACTTCGTCTTGAAAAATTTGCCGAGTTCGTAAATAAAGAGGGGCAAATTTTAAAGGTTCAAAAAAAGATAGAATCGCGCGTTAGAAAAAATATCGACCAAGGTCAAAAAGAATACTATTTAAGGGAACAACTTAAAGCAATTCATACCGAACTTGGCGACGACGAAGATATGAAAAAAGAATATCAAGAATTAGTTAAGGCTAAAAAACTTGATAAAAATTCCGAAGAAAAAGTCCTTAAAGAAATTGCAAGACTTGATAAAATCAATCCGTCTTCACCCGATTATTCGATAATATTAAATTATCTTGACTGGGTGAAAGAACTTCCGTTTTCTTTTAGTACAAAAGATAATCCCGATTTAAAAAAGGCGCAAAAGATTTTAGACGACGACCACTTTGGGCTTGAAAAGGTCAAGTATAGAATAGTTGAATACCTCGCCGTTTTACACTTAACTAAAAAATTAAAAGGTCCTATTTTATGTTTCGTAGGGCCTCCGGGCGTTGGTAAAACTTCGATAGCGTCGTCGATAGCAAGGGCAACGGGTAGAAAGTTCGTTAGAATGAGCCTTGGTGGTGTTAAGGAAGATGCTGAAATTCGTGGACATAGAAGAACTTATATCGGCGCAATGCCTGGTCGTATTATTTACGGCTTAAAACAGGCTGGCTCAAATAATCCCGTGTTCTTGCTTGACGAAATAGATAAATTATCGTCAGATATTCACGGCGACCCTGCAAGCGCGCTTTTAGAAGTCTTAGACCCTGAACAAAATTCTTCGTTTAGAGATAGGTTTTTAGAAATTCCGTTCGATTTATCAAAAGTTATGTTTATCACTACGGCAAACAGCGTTGAAACTATTCCAGCACCACTTTTAGACCGTATGGAAATAATTAGACTTGACGGGTATACTGAACTTGAAAAGTTAGAGATTGCCGATAAATATTTAGTTCCTAAAGCCGTTAAACAAAACGGGCTTAAAGACGGCGATATCACTATCACGCGTTCGGCTATTAAAGAAATTATTAACGGCTATACTTTAGAGGCTGGCGTTAGAAATTTAGAACGCGAAATTGCTGGCGTCGTTAGAAAAACGGCTAAAGGGTTTGCCTTAAAAGAATTAAGTGGCAATCAAGTGATTGACGAAAACAAGGTCGTTGAACTTTTAGGAAGGAAAATAAGCCGAACCGATTTAGCACTTAGTAAAGATGAAATCGGTGCGTGCACGGGCTTAGCGTGGACGGCTTTCGGTGGAACGACTTTGACCGTTGAAGTAGGGTTGATGGCAGGTAAAGGCGAAGTTATTTTAACTGGTAAACTTGGCGAAGTAATGAAAGAATCTGCACGCGCAGGGGTAAGTTACTTACGCGCAAACGCCGATAAATACGGTATAGAAAAAGACTTTTTTATAAATAACGATATTCATATTCACGTGCCTGAGGGGGCAACGCCGAAAGACGGTCCAAGTGCTGGTGTAACTATGGCAACTGCAATACTTTCAGCCGTTACAAAGCGCCCCGTTAAAAAGAGCGTTGCTATGACGGGCGAACTCACTTTAAGGGGTAAAGTTTTAGCAATCGGTGGGCTTAAAGAAAAGGCTTTGGCAGCATTTCGCGTAGGCGTTGACACCGTAATCGTGCCAAAAGCAAATGAAAACGATTTAAAAGAAATGTCTGATGAAATTAAAAACGCTATTAAATTCGTTACGGTAGAAGATGTTGACGAAGTGTTTAACATAGCGTTAAAGGATTAAAATTTATGGTTATTAAAGACGCGGTTTTTATTAAATCCGTGGCAAGTAGGGACGGGTTTTTGAAAAGTGAAAAACCTATAATCGCTATTGCCGGAAAGTCAAACGTTGGTAAAAGCACTTTTATAAATATGCTTGCTAATAAGAATAAACTTGCAAAAACTTCTAACACCCCAGGTAGAACGAGGCTTATAAATTATTTTGATTTTGGTGAATGTATCGTAGCCGATTTGCCGGGCTACGGGTTTGCAAAAGTTTCAAAATCGGAAAAGGAAAAGTGGGCGCATTTAATGGAACAATTCTTTGCCGAAACGGAAATTGCGCACGTTTTTTCGTTAGTTGACATAAGACACGACCCAACGCAAGACGATTATATGATGGTAAACTATTTATATCAATACGCGTTGCCGTTGTCTTTAATAGCAACAAAGGCTGATAAACTTGGTAAAAGCAAGGTTAAACCACAAGCACAAGCCGTTGCTAACAAATTAAAGGTTGGTGCTGGCAATATTATTCCCGTAGCGTCTTTGGTTAGAAAAGGTAGGGAAGAAGTTTTAGATAAAATGAGTGCGATTATAGAAAACTTTTACGCATTAAAAAATGAAACCGACGAGGAATAAAATCAAGGTAGAATTTATGAAAAAGATTTTAGACGGTAACGACTGGTTATTATCGTAC
>JAGCMG010000146.1 GCA_017646555.1 Clostridia bacterium
GCTAATAATTTAACGGTATTAACGATATCGTCAACTTCCTTACTTCTTACGCAAAGTGGAATTGCGTCTACGTTGCCAAATGCTTTAAATAATACGCATTTACCTTCCATAACAGGCATACCAGCTTCTGGACCGATATCACCAAGACCTAATACTGCCGTACCGTCGGTTACTACTGCTACAGTGTTCCATCTTCTAGTTAATTCAAAAGATTTATCGTAATCTTTTTGAATAGCAAGACAAGGTTCAGCAACACCTGGGGTGTATGCTAAAGATAAGTCTTCTTTAGTTTTTACAGGACACCTTGTAACAACTTCAATTTTGCCTGCCCATTCGCCGTGTTTTTTGAGCGATTCTTTTGCGTAATCCATATTTTTTTCTCCTTTCTCTATATGGTTAAATTTTTTAATAGTTTAAGCGCCGAAAAAGGCGTTATATATAGTGCGTATGCACTTTTCATAATCACTACCAGCAACGCCGATAATGATATTTTGTTCACTTGAACCTTGGTCAATCATTTTAATATTTACGTTTGCTTCTGCAAGTGCCGTAAAGATTTTTGAAGCCGTACCCGAACGTCTTGCCATACCGTGACCTACGGTTGCTATAAGCGCAACGTTTTCGATAACGTGAATATAGTCTGGCGCAACGCTTTCTCTAATTTCCCTAACTACGTCGTCAAGAACGCCGTTTTTAAGTTCCTCAGAAGAAAGTATTACCGATAAAGTATCGATACCCGACGGAACGTGTTCAACACAAAGCCCGTAATGTTCAACTACCGATAAAACTTTTCTAATAAAGCCGACTTCGTTATTCATAAGCGATTTTTCAATCGAAATAACGCTAAAATTCTTCTTCCCCGCGATACCCGTGATGACTTTATCAGGGTTGTAACCGTGTTCGGTTGGAACAATCATCGTTCCTTTATCTTGTGGACGGAAAGTGTTTCTAATATTGATTGGAATTTTACTTGTAATGAGTGGGAATATAGCCTCTGCATGAAGAACTGACGCACCCATATACGATAATTCACGAAGTTCGGAATACGATAAGGTGTCGATAATTTGCGCTTCAGGCACTATTCTTGGGTCGCACACTAAAAAGCCACTAACGTCGGTCCAGTTTTCATATAAATCAGCCGAAACGCCTTTTGCTATGATAGAGCCCGTTACGTCACTGCCACCACGGCTGAAAGTTTTGATTTTACCAAAACTGTCTTTGCCGTAAAAGCCTGGAATTACGACGTTTTCAATCCCAGATAATTTAGTTTTAATCTTATCGTCTGTATAAACGGCGTTAAGGTTACCGTTGCTATCGAAACGAATAAGGTCGGCGGCGTCTACGAAAGTATATCCTAAATATTCAGCCATAACTCGAGCGCTTAAATATTCGCCCCTTGATGCAGCGAAATCTGGCGTTGTTTTTTCAGCGTCAATGCCCTTTTCGGTTTCGTCAAGAACACTTTCAATATCAAAATTAAGACCTAAATCTTTTACAATTTCAGTAAATCTATCGCGAATTAATTTAAAGGTGTCGTGACAAGAGCCGATTGAAATAACGTCGTCATAACATTTATATAATAAATCGGTTATTTTTATGTCGCTTTTATCTCTTTTTCCCGGTGCAGAAACTACGACGAATTTTCTTTCGTTTTCTGCAGTAATTATACTTTTTACTTTGCCGAAGTTTTCGGCGTTTGCCATTGAAGTTCCACCGAACTTACATACTTTTAGCACAATAATTTCTCCTGATTTTATTTCGTAATTTTTCTACCTTCAAGATAGTACCTTTTATCTTGCCCTTCCCCGATAGAAAAGGTCTTTTTAGGTAAGCATCCACCTTTTACGACATATGGGAATAAAATCGATTTATCTATTGGGTTAAATAAAATCGCTACCGTATCACTTGAATTTAAAACTTTTTCTTTAGTTTCGCTATCGCCGTGAACGTAATCAACTTCCCCACCGAAGTCGTTAACGAATGCTTTAATATATTCGTCTACTTTAATAATTGCCTCAGGCACGGACAATTCTCCGTTAAAAGAAATCGAATTTTCGCCCATAAAAAGAGTTTCCGTTCCGTGAGCAATTTTTTCAAAGCCTAAAGCAAATTTTTCTTTATCAACACCCTTTATTATTCTATGAATAGGTTCAAATACAACGCCATCGTCGTATATATTGATAATTTCAACGAGCGCAAATCTTGCGGGGTGATTTTCAGTTTCTTCTAAAGGCAAATCTTTTTTAATATTTTCCCAATGCGCTTTAGCCGTTGCTAAAGAGTGATTGCCGTCACCAACTGCCATTGAGAACGGATATTCTTCACCGTACTTACTAACTAATCTTTCCTTTCCAATAAGTGCCGTAAACTTTTCTTTAACGACGGTTGGATTAGGAATTTTATAGCCCGTTATATGCCCACCGTTCATATTAAGGTCAAAGTCGTAAAGTTTATCAAAACTTTCTTTATCATTAAATAAAGGCTCGATTATTTCGCGTCTTTCGTCGTCGATAAACACTAATACGTGTGGAAATTCCATTGACGCGTCTTTTCTTATTTTTAAGCGTGGTGGAATTCTTTCAGGAATAGTCGCTTCCGTTGCGCGAATAAGCGCTTTACTGCCTTTTTTATAATCGTATTCTTCTAAATCGACGGTGGTGATAAGGCCTATTCTTTTTCTGCCACCTGTAATAGAGCGAACGGATAATACCATACCGTCTTTTATAACGCACGCTTTTAATGCGTAATCGTCAATATTTTTGTTAATTTTTGCTATACGCTCGTCAATATCGTTGCCGTTTAAATAATATTCGGGCAAAATCATATCAAGCGTAGTAAGTTTACCAGCCGTTAAGTTTTTAAGAGTTTCCCAGTAATCGCCGTCCGAAGTAAATTGGTCGCACGCAACTACTGCAAACGCTGAATAATCGTCGGTTTTAGGAAGTAAAATATCCGAAATTGCTACACCAGTTTTCACAATACACCCCTATAAGTTTATTACGATAAAAGTGAATACTGCAAGAACAAAAGCAAGCACTTTAAGTCCAAAATTGTTCGTTAATTTTTCAAAAAACGATTTTTTTCCGTCTTTCATAGTTTACCTACCTATCTTTAATAAGTTCTTGCCAGTAAAATCTTGACAATGCGTTTTTGAGCATTACGGTATCGGCGTAGCGCGTAATCTTACCACCACGAACGATTGAAATAATACCTGTTTCTTCCGAAACGATTAAAACCGTTACGTCAACCGTTTCCGATATACCTATACCAGCACGGTGACGCGTACCTAATTCTTTTGGAATACTGTCGTTTTGCGATAACGGTAAAAAACAACCCGTTGCCGTAATTTTAGTCCCGTTAATTATCATTGCGCCGTCGTGTAACGGTGTTTTAGGAAAAAATACACTTTCGATAAGTTGGGACGATATGTCTGCGTCAAGTTTTACGCCACTATCCAAAATTTGCGTTGAAATATTATTGTTAGATAAAACTAAAATTGCGCCGATATCTTTTTTTGACATATTTTGAAGTGCCGTTATTATTGCGTTGATGCAATTATTAACTTCTTCTTCGTCGTAGTTTTTATGCGACGATTTAGTATCGGTCTTACTTTCACCTATCTTGATTTTACGCTTAATTTCGTTCGAATATAAAAGCACTATACCAAAGACGAAAATTACGGGCACTATTAAAAATACTTTGGTTAAAAACACGTCCCAAAGCATAAATACTATTGCAGACGCTATCAAGGTGATAGTAAAAGTTATTATTAAACCTTTCGTGCCATTGCCTTTCAAAAACGCAAACAAACAATAATATCCGAAAGTAAATATCGCAACGAAAACTAAAAAAGTTACCACGAACTTCCAGTCCGAAAACGACGAAAATACGTTTTTAAGGCTTTGCCAAATTTCAGCCATAATTCCCCCCTTTTATTTTTTATAAAGTCATAAGTTTGAAAACGCCAAGCATTAAAGCACTGTCAGCGTTCATAACACCCGACTTAAAATTATAATCGTAATCAGCAAGCGTGTCTAACGCGATTTTAAGGTTTTTCACCTTAAACGCTTTCGCTTGTCTTTTCATTTTAGTTATCGCAAACTCTTTAACGCCAAGTTCTACTGCTAAATCCTTTTCCGTTTTATCTGATATAGCAATATGGAACAACTTGCGATAATAATAATATAAACTGGTTATGAGTTTTTGTGGAGGCTCACCCCCAGCAAGCATTTCGTTTAATATGAGCATTGCCGAAGAAAAATCCCTTTTCCCGACCTGCTCCGTCATTTCGTATATACGGTACTCGCTATCTTTTACCGTAACTGATTCGATATCTGCTTTTTCAACGACCGTTCTATCCCCTAAAAAGTCCACCATTTTTTGCGTTTCGTTTTTAACGCGAGACATATCGTTTAAACAGTATTCGGCGATTTTAAGCGCGTTTTCATTTGAAACGGTTTTGTTAAAACTTGCTAATTCCCTTTGAATCCACTTTACTATAACGCCAGCGTCTTGCTTAACGCATTTAACAAGATTAACCGTTTTTTGCTTTTTAAGAGTTTCACAATTCTTGCTGTTAAAAATTGCAAACACCGTATCTGGCGCAGGATTTTTAAAATAGTCACTAAGCGCGTTCATATCACTTGAATTAGGATAAAATTCTTTAACTGCAACAAGTCTTTTTAAACTTGCAAACGGAAAAGCCGTAAGCATTGGCACGAGCGAATTACCCGTAACTGAGTCCCCGTCTAACGAAACGAAATCAAGTTCTAAAAAGGAAACGACCTTTTCTTTCAAATCTGCAAGTGCAGAGTCAAATAAAAAAATCTCTTCCCCTTCAAATAGATATATTGAATCAATTTCGCCTGCGCTTACTTTACGCTTAAATTCAGAAAAATCCACCACAATACCCCATTGTAAACAATATAACATTTTTCTTTCGGTTTTGCAAGTGGATTTTCTTATTTTTATAAATATATTTATATTTTTAATAAATTATTTCTAACCAGTAATTCTAAAAGTAATTCCGCGCGTCGTTTCAACGCTTATTCCCTTAGAAAAAGCGCGATAAGAATACAATTTTTTACATCTTGTTAAAAACTCGGTTTGAGCGTTTTGCGCTATGATAAAATCGTAATCATTTTCGCCCGAATAATAGTTTATGTTTAAGTCTGGTAAATTTGCATAAACGGACAAGGTTTTATCGTTAAAACTTACCTTTACACCGTACCCCGACGGTAGCCACGAAACATTAGTTCGTTCGTGTTTAGAAATCTTACCACCAGTCGAATAGTAAACGCCAGTTTTATCATAGATGTGAGTTTTGCTTTCGTCTCCAAAACAGTAGGCACCGCATACGGTCGTTTTTGTTTTAAACGCATCTAGCACCGCGCGAATATCCATAGTTTTATCAAGCACTATTAGATAGGTAATTTCTTTCTTTTCTACTCTATCTAAAATTTGACTAACCGAATAGTCTATTTCGTTATCGCAATCGGAAATTATTACGATAGACGCGTCCTTTTCATTAAGAACCGTTGCCGAAACTTTATTATCACAATACGCACTTACTTTTAGTGAATTTTTCTCATAATAAAAGTTTTCTATCGAAGTTATACAATAAACGCTTAAAAGCAATATAATTACAATGGTTTTTAGTTTACCCTTAAGATTAAACATACCACCAAAAACTGCTAAACCTAAATAATAAAATAGCACGGCGCCAGTACCAGCGCCGACAAATAGCGCAAGCCCTTTAAAATTGACATAATTCATCAAATAAATTATTAGCCGAATAGCGTAATCAATCGGAATTAAAAGATATTCTGAAATAGAAAATATTCCACCGACGAGCGTTAAAATAAAAAGTGCTGTGAAAATTATCGAAACGATAGGGATTAAAATTATGTTGAGTATCATTGATATAAACGATAAATACCCAAAATAGTAAATACAAATAGGTATGCCAGCCAAAAATGCCGAAAGGCTTACCGATAATGCCGTTCGTAATTTTTGGGGGAATTTTTTGAAAAGTTTTTCTAGCGTAGGGGTCAAAATTATAATAAAAGCCGTTACCGTAAAAGAGAGTAAAAACCCTGCCGTTAATAAAACGAACGGATTGATAAAAAACAAAATAATAGCAGAAAGCGATAGCGCCGACAAGCCGTCGTACCGATAACCCACTGCGCTTAAAATAAGCATTACCGAATACATAACCGACGCTCTTACCGACGAAGAAGTAAAGCCACATATCCCTGAATACGCAAATAGAATTAAAATGGTTGGAATTATTCGGTAGCCTTTTCTAATTTTAAATAGTCCTAAAATCCAATATAACGCGCTTGCTAAAAAGCCGATATGTAACCCTGATACAGCAAAAATATGAGCGACGCCTGCGAACCTAAACCCGTCTAAAACTTCGCTATTTATTCCGTCTGATTTACCTAAAAGTAAAGCGCGTGCAAATTCGTAACTTTCGCCACTTAAAGAACTTTTAAGGGTGCGTTCGAAAAAGTTTTCAGCATGTTGAAATATCGTTTTATCATCTCTTACTTTTTTAATTAAAGTATCGTCGGCAACGCTTGCATAATAACGCAGTTTTTCAGATAAATAATATGATTTTGGCGTGTTTTCAGTCATAACGGTTACGTTAAACACGTCCGCGACGAAAGAAATTCTATCGCCCGTTTCTAAATTTTCGGTATCTAATATATATGCGTATAGTTTGTAATTAAGCGCTATATCGTTGCCGTTTTCTTTATACAAAACGATATCTGTTAAAATGACTTTATTCGTGTTTGAAGTCTTTATTATCTCGTCAATCCTGCCTTCGACCGTGTAATTGCCAGTGGGAATAGTAGCGTCTATATAATTATCAAAAGTTACGGCAGTTACGCTATAACCTACCACTAAAAATATTAACGAAATTATTAAAGAAAGTAAATAAATTTTCTTTTTTGCAAATAATATAAGTAGTGTGAAAATTAACGAAACAAGCGCTAAAGTGAAAAGTATTAAGACTGCCGAATAATACCTTAAATCCGTTTTAAAAAGATAACACGCGCCTATACCTATCGAAAAGGACAAAGCGCATATTAGTAACGGTCTTAAGTTGAAAAATTTTTCTTTAGCGTTCATTTAATATCCTAACTTGTTTATTTAAGTTGCAATTTTTATTTAAATATTGTATGATTAAATTAAAGTAATTATCCTGCGGTGTTCGATAGGGCGTTTTTTTGGGATCCACAATCTGATAATAGAAACCTGCCGTCTATACCGATAGCGGAGCTCTTGACCGAAAGGTCGTATAAAGAGATGTGAAGCGGTAAGCGAGGTATTCGCCGTTAAAAAAACGGGTTATCAATTCTTCGTCCGTCGGCACAGGCGGGTATTTTTTTAGGTGAACTATGCAAGGTAAAATTGTCGTTATAACAGGTGGCACAAGTGGTATCGGGTTGGAACTTTGTAAAATCTACCGCGATAAAGGTGCAACCGTTATTACCATTTCAAGAAACGGTGAAGTTTCCCCTACTCACTATAATTGTGACGTTTCTATTGAAAGTCAAGTTAACGAAACCGTTGATAAAATAGCATCTATTTACGGTAAGATTGATGTTTTGATACTTTCTGCCGGTTTTGGCATGAGTGGGATTACCGAACTTTTACCAACTGACGATTTTAAATCTTTAACCGAAGTTAATTATTACGGCACGCTTTACTTTATTCGCTCAGCGTTAAAATATATGGAAAAAGGTAGTAAAATCGTAACCTTATCAAGCGCTATGGCGTTATTCCCTATTCCGTTTAGAGCCATTTACGGCTCAGTTAAATCAGCCGTTTTATCTCTTTCATTTTCTCTAAAAATGGAACTTGCTCCTCTTGGAATTGAAGTTACTTCTATTTGCCCCGGCAATATTAAAACTAATTTTACAGCGAATAGAATTAAGAATTTTCAAACAAGCGATAGATACGGTAACCGTTTAAAATCGGCTACACTAAAAAATGATACTAAAGAAGATAAGCGCATTAAAGCCGACTCTTGTGCGAAAGAAATCTATTCTAAAATTAAAAAGAAAAAGTGTAAGCCGTTTTACATAATAGGCGCTAAATATAAGTTTTTATATTTCTTGTCAAGAATAACACCTAAAAGTTGGCTATTAAAATTCACGGCAAAGTTATACGACGGAGAATATTAAAATTGCTTGCAATAGTTATAAGTGTTTGCTATAATAACTATTGCAATACGGCATCATAGTCAAGCGGCTAAGACGTCGCCCTCTCACGGCGAAGACCGGGGTTCGATTCCCCGTGGTGCTACCAAGATATTTCTTATTTAAAACCAGCAAGTTGCCTTGCTGGTTTTTTATTTGTTATTCTGGTTTATCTTTTAGCGTTAATTTGATAAAATCAAGTATAAAATCAACGGTTTTTTCTATGCCCAAAACAGAAGTTTTAACGCATAAATCGTAAGTTTTAGCCTCGCCCCATTTTTTGTTAGAGAAAAAGTTGTAATACTTTGCCCTATTCCTATCGTTTTTAATTATGATTTTTTCCGCTTTCTTTTCCGAAACGCCTTCGTATTCCATAATTCTTTGAATACGATAATCTAAATCGGCTGAAATAAAGATTGAAATAGTATTAGGGTTATCTTTTAACACGTAATCGGCAACTCTACCAACTATTACGCAGTTTTCATTTTTAGCAAGCTCTTTTATTGCGTTAAATTGCGAAAAAGCCGCTTGAATTTGTACGTTATGCGCGCCGTGTGACGATAAATAAAATTGCCCGCCACCTGCGAAAGAAAACGGCGACAACGCCTTTTCATCTAACGACGCTACCATTTCAGGATGCAATCCTGATGAAGATGACGCCATTTCCACAAGTTCTTCGTCGTAACATTTTACGCCTAATTTTTCGGCAAGCAATTTAGCAACGGCTCTACCACCTGAACCAAATTCACGACCGATTGTTATTACGAATTTTTCCATATAAAAGTCCTTTTTTCTTTATTGTATCATAATTTACAGGCTTTTTCAATAGGCAAATAAAAAATTTGCGCCTATTTAACCCCGTTAAAACTTGAAAATATTTAAATATTATGTTAATATATGTATCACTTAGGTAATTTATTTTGGAGTTTACGCTATGTGGTGGCTTTATGTAATTTTAGCAGTTTCTTTGGTGATTTTTGCGCTAATTTTAATCGTTTTAATTCGCGCTATAAATTTTAATCCTATCTATGAAGAGCCCGAAACTTTTAGTTCAATAGACTTTGATAAAAACGCTTATATTGAAAGTTTTTCAAAACTTATTCAAATCAAGACTGTTTCTTGCACCGATAAGAATAAAGAAGATGAACAAGAATTTATAAAATTTAACAATCTTTTACCCGTTTTGTTCCCTAAAGTGTATGAAAATTGTCAACTTTCTACATTTGACGGAAAAGGTCTTTTATTTAAATGGCAAGGTAAAAGCGATAAATCCCCGTCCGTTTTAATGTCACACTACGACGTGGTTGAGGCTGATGAAAGCGCGTGGGAAAAACCACCTTTTTCAGCCGTTATTGAAAACGGTGAAATTTGGGGGCGTGGCACGGTTGATACAAAAATCACTTTTAACGCAATTTTATTTGCAGTAAACAAGTTAATTAGCGACGGTTTTATTCCCGAAAACGATATTTACCTTGCATTTTCCGGCACGGAAGAAATCAACGGCGACGGCGCTAAGAATATCGTTAAATATTTCAAAGAAAACAATATACCTATTCAGTTAGTTCTTGACGAAGGTGGGGCTGTCGTTAGTAATGTTTTCCCTGGTGTAAAAGGTGCGTGTGGTTTAATCGGTATTGCTGAAAAAGGCTATATGAACGTTAGTTACACGGTAAATTCTAATGGCGGGCACGCCTCTGCCCCAAACCCTAATTCACCACTTGTAACACTCTCAAAGGCTTGCTTAAAAGTTGAAAACAAACCGTTTAAATACCATTTATCAAAGCCCGTCAAAGAACTTTTCGACACCCTTGGTAGACACTCAACTTTTATTTATAAAATAATCTTTGCTAATCTTTGGTTATTTAAAGGCGTTATAAATAAAATGGCGATAAAATCCGGTGGAAATATGAACGCTTTAATAAGAACCACCGTTGCTTTTACTCAAATTGAAGGTAGCCAAGGCGCTAACGTAATACCTAATAAAGCGACTATGGTTTCTAATATTAGAATAAGTCCTATTGATACGCCAGAAACAGTTTTGGCACAAGTTCGCAATACCGTTAACGACGAAAACGTGATAATTAATGAAATTTGCGCGCAAAATCCAAGTAGAATTTCTAAAACTAATTGCAACGAATTTGATAAAATTAAAAGCACTATTAAAGGCACTTGGGGTAATGAAGTTTTAGTTGCGCCATACCTTATGGTAC
>JAGCMG010000020.1 GCA_017646555.1 Clostridia bacterium
ATCTAATGAGCGGAATACCCTCTTTTTTGATACAAGTAATTACGAGTTCGCCCTTTTCGCCAGCAGGAAGAACTTCCCCCGTTTCAGGATTTATTATTTCAGGTAGAAAATAATCTTCGTTAATGTGCATACCACATAAATATTCGCACTCACCCGAAACACCTGGCCCCATAAGTTCACTCATACCGTAGTTTGAAGTAACTAACATATCGTTACCCCAATACTTATGCATTTCATCACGCATAGCGTCGGTTAAAAGTTCACTACCTACTAAACCGATTTTAACATTTAAATCCTTTGCTGGGTCTACGCCCATTTCGCGTGCAACTTCGGCAAGTCTTAACGCATAAGACGGTGTTGCGACAAGCAAAGTCGTATCAAAATCTTTCATATACATTATTTGCTTTTCAGAATTACCCGTTGACGATGGAACTATGGTTGCACCGATATTTTCTAAACCGTAGTGAAGACCAAGCGCGCCCGTAAACATACCGTAACCAAAACAAATTTGAGCAACGTCCTTACTTGTTGCACCACCTGCGCAAGCAATACGCGAAACGCATTCCGTCCAAACGTCCATATCGTTTTTAGTATAACCAACTACGGTAGGTTTACCTGTCGTACCACTTGATGCGTGTATTCTTACAAGTTCGTCCTTTTCTACTGCGAAAAGACCAAACGGATAATTATCACGCATATCTTGTTTTGTAACGAACGGTAACTTTTGTAAATCTTTAAGCGTTTTTATATCTTCCGGTTTAAGGCCTAAATCGTCCATTTTTTTACGGTATGGCGCTACTTTTTCGTAAACCCTTTTTACCGTTTCTTGTAATCTTTCAAGTTGTAACGCTTCCATTTCACTTCTTGAAAGCGTTTCTTCCTTTGACCAAATCATATATAACTCCGATTATTTAATTTCATTTTCAATAGGTTGTTCAAACGCTTGATACAAAATTTCAGCAGACGGTTTTTTGGTAAATAAACTTACTACCACCGTTACGATTATTGAACAAACCATACAAATTACACCTATCATTGGCGAACAACCAACGCCCGTTTTAAGAGCAAGTGCAAAAGAACAGTCAAATCCGTTTTTGTGATAACCAAAGAAGAATATCAATGCAACCGTTAACACTAACGAATTTATTATTGACGCCCAGCACGCGTTTTTGGTAACTTTTTTAGAAATTACACCTAAAACGTACGGACCTATAAAACAACCTGCTAAAGTACCCCAACTTAAACCCATAAGATACGCTATTGCAGAAAGTTTAAATTTTTCATTTAACACCGCTAAAACGACTGACGTTAAAATAAAAATCAAACAAAATACGCGCATTGTTAAATTGACTTTTTTATCATTCGCTTTAGGATTTATTTTACCTTTATAAATATCAACTGCAACAACCGACGCTGATGCAAGTGATACTGAAGATAAAGTAGACATACTTGCCGATAAAATAAGAACTGCGATAACGCCCGTTAAACCCACGGGGATAACGTAATCAATCATTATAGGAATAACGTTATCAGCCGAAACGCCTTGCGTTACTGGAAATAGACTCGATAATCCACCAACGAAATATGCGCCAAAGCCGATAATTAAAGCAAATATCGTACTTACTACGGTGCCTTGAGTAATTGCCTTTTTATCTCTTACAGCGTAATATTTATGTATTGTTTGTGGTAAAGCCCAAACTCCGAAAGAAGTTAAGCAAATTAACGATAAAAGCGAAACGGTGTTGCCGTAAATTCCTTTGTTTGAACTTTCAAAAGTAAACCAGTTAAGTTCAGGATTATTAACGATTGAAGACAAATCCCAACTAACTTCCTTACTACCCATAAAGAAAAATAACATTAAAACTACGCCGATTAACATTATTATTCCTTGAATAAAATCCGAAAGAGCCGTTGCGAAATAACCACCGAAGAACAAATATAACGCGGTTAAAATAGCAAGCGCAATCATTACCACCCAACCTGGAATATTGAAAACAATTCCAAATAAACTGCTTAAACCGTTATACACCGATACCGAATAAGGAATCAATAAAACGAAAATTATTATAGCCGTAGCAAATTTTAAGTTTTTACTGCCGTAGCGTTTTTCAAAAAATTCAGGCATTGTTTTGGCTTGTAACCTTGCCGTCATATTTTTAGTGCGTTTTGCTAAAACGAGCCACGCTATCAACGAGCCTAAAATTGCATTACCTATGCCTATCCATACAGATGCTAAACCGTATTCTCTACCAAAGTTGCCAGCATAACCTATAAATATTACTGCCGAAAAATAAGTGGTGCCGTAAGCAAAAGCAGTCATCCAACCGTTAAGACCTTTTTTGCCAGCAAGCAAAAAGTCGTTAACTGATTTTGAACGATTACTTGTATAGATGGCTATGCCGACCATACTTAATGCGTACAATCCTAAAATTATATAATCAACCCACATATTATCCTCCACAGCATAATTATACTGCAAACTATTCTTCTCACTATTTTTTATTATAAACCCTATTGATTTTATTGTCAACGTTTGTCAGCGATTTTTATATATAATATATATAAATTAACAATTTTTGTATAAAAAATGGCAAAAAAACGCACCCAAACGGGTGCGCTTTAATTTTTTGTTATTTGAAATACTTAACAGCCGATTCAAACATCTTCATATCGAATTCACCGATAACGTTTTTATATAAGCCGTTGCCGATTCTTTCGCTATGACCCATTTTACCCAATACTCTACCATCAGGCGAAGTAATACCTTCGATAGCGTAGGTTGAGCCGTTAGGATTGTATCTAATATCGTCGGTTGCATTTCCGTCAAGGTCAACGTATTGCGTTGCGATTTGACCGTTAGATGCTAATAATCTTACCGTCTTTTCGTCGGCTAAGAACTTACCTTCACCGTGAGAAATAGGAACGGTAAATACGTCACCAACTTTGGTTGCTGAAAGCCATGGCGATTTGTTTGATGCAATTCTAATTCTAACAAGTTTAGATTGGTGTCTTGCGATATTGTTAAAGGTAAGAGTTGGGCAAGTTTCGTCAGAATCAATTATCTTACCGAACGGTACTAAGCCAAGTTTAACAAGTGCTTGGAAACCGTTACAAATACCAGCCATAAGACCGTCGCGTTCATTTAATAATTTATGAACTTGCTCTTTAATTTCTTCGTTCTTAAAGAACGCCATAATAAATTTACCAGAGCCGTCAGGTTCGTCACCACCCGAGAAACCACCTGGAACGAAAATCATTTGCGAAGTTTTAACTTCTTTTGCAAAATCTTCAACGCTCTTAGCGATACCAGATGAAGTTAAGTTATTGATAACGAAAGTATTAACTTCTGCGCCGGCATCACGCAATACCTTAGCAGTATCAAATTCACAGTTAGTACCTGGGAATACAGGGATTAATACTTTTGGTTTAGCAACTTTAATCGCTGGGGCAACTCTTTCGCCCGTTTTATAACTGAACGTTTCAAGTTTGTTAGCAGGCTTTTCTAAGGTTGGGAATACGCTTTCAAGTTTACCTTCGTAAAGCGCGCAAAGTGCCGACATAGAAACGCTATCGTTTTTATATGAAATAGCAAAATCATCAGTAACGGTACCCACCGTTTTACCTAAACTTTCGTCGTTGGTTTCTAAAATAAACGCGCCGTAATTATAGCCGAAGATTTCATCAAGCGTGATATCTTCATCATATTTAAAGCCTAAACCGTTACCCATACACATTTTAACAACGCCTTCAGCAATACCACCGTAAGTAGGCGTCCAGCAAGAGAATACCATGCCGTTTCTCATAGCCGAAGTAACTTTATCAAAGGTTTGCTTTAACGATTCTGGTTTTGGCAAGCCGTTTTCGTCATATTCAGGTTTAATAAGAACTACCTTATTCCCTGCTTTTTTGAAGTCGTTAGTGATAACGTTATCTACTTTATCAGTAGTTACTGCGAACGAACAAAGTGTCGGAGGAACGTCGATATCTTCAAACGAACCACTCATTGAGTCTTTACCACCGATTGCACCGATAGATAAATCCATTTGAGCCTTAAAGCCACCTAATAATGCAGCCAAAGGTTTACCCCAACGCTTTGCATCTTTATTTGGCTTTTCAAAATATTCTTGGAAAGTTAAGTATACGTCCTTAAACGACGCGCCGGTTGCAACTAATTTACTTACACTTTCAATTACTGCAAGGTATGCACCGTGGTAAGGTGATTTTTCCGAAATAAACGGATTGTAACCCCACGACATAAACGAACAATCGTTAGTATGCGCTTTTTCCACCGAAATCTTATGCACCATTGCTTGAATAGGCGTAAGTTGGTGTTTACCACCGAACGGCATAAGAACTGTACCTGCACCAATCGTTGAGTCAAATCTTTCAGATAAACCACGCTTTGAGCATACGTTAAGGTCGGAAACTAAGCGCTTATATTCTTCAACAAAGTTAGTAGCGCTTGCCTTTTCATAACTTTCGATTTTGCTTGGCGCAATATCGATATGCTTTTCTGCACCGTTAGAATTTAAGAATTCACGCGAAATATCAACGATAGTTTTGCCGTTCCAATGCATCTTTAATCTTGGTTCTTCTGTAACAGTTGCAACGATTGTTGATTCTAAGTTTTCAGAAAGTGCAAGTTCCATAAACTTTTCAGCGTCTTTGCTTTCAACAACAACTGCCATTCTTTCTTGTGATTCGGAAATAGCAAGTTCAGTTCCGTCAAGACCGTCGTATTTTTTAGGAACTTTATTTAAATCAATGTCAAGACCGTCGGCAAGTTCGCCGATTGCTACCGAAACACCACCTGCACCGAAGTCGTTACAACGCTTAATCATACGGCAAGCCGTTTCATTTCTAAATAATCTTTGCAATTTTCTTTCTTCTGGTGCGTTACCCTTTTGAACTTCTGCACCACAAGTTTCAAGTGACGATAACGTGTGTTTTTTAGACGAACCAGTCGCGCCACCACAACCGTCTCTACCTGTTCTGCCACCAAGTAAGATTACAACATCACCTGGGTCAGGTCTTTCACGACGAACGTTTTTAGCAGGAGCGGCAGCGATTACTGCGCCGATTTCCATACGCTTTGCTGAATAACCATCGTGATATAATTCGTCAACCATACCGGTAGCAAGACCGATTTGGTTACCGTATGAAGAATAGCCTGCAGCAGCAGTTTGAACGATTTTTCTTTGTGGGAGTTTGCCCTTAATCGTTTCGTTAACAGGTTTAAGTGGGTTAGCAGCACCCGTTACACGCATTGCTGCGTATACGTAAGACCTACCTGAAAGTGGGTCACGAATTGCACCACCGATACAAGTTGCAGCGCCACCAAACGGTTCAATTTCGGTTGGGTGGTTATGCGTTTCGTTCTTAAATAATAACAACCATGGTTCAGTTTGACCGTCAACGGTAACGTCAATCTTGACCGTGCAAGCATTTATTTCTTCTGATTCGTCAAGTTTATCAAGCATACCGTTCTTCTTTAAATATCTACCTGCAAGGGTTGCGATATCCATTAAGTTAACGGGTTTTGTTCTATTAAGCGACTTTCTTGTTGCGATATACTCATCGTATGCTGACTGTAAAAGTTCGTCTTCAAACTTAACAGTATCAATAGTCGTTAAGAAAGTTGTATGACGACAGTGGTCTGACCAATAAGTGTCTATCATACGAATTTCAGTAATAGTTGGGTCACGCTTTTCACTTACAAAATAACTTTGGCAAAATTTAATATCGTCAAAGTCCATTGCTAAACCGAATTTAGAAACGAAGTTTTTAAGTTCTTCGTCAGTTAAATTACAAAAACCGTCAAGTGTTTCAACCGTGGTTGGAATATCGTAATTAACCTTTAACGTTTCAGGTTTAGAAAGTGATGCTTCACGCGATTCAACAGGGTTTATAACGTACTTTTTAATTTCAACGATTTGTTCATCAGTTAAATCGCCACCTAATACGTAAACCTTTGCCGATTTAATAACAGGTCTTTCACCACAAGACATAATTTGAATACATTGAGCAGCCGAATCAGCGCGTTGGTCGAATTGACCTGGAAGTGGTTCAACTGCAAAAATTACGCCGTCAGCAGAAAATTCTGCATAAGTTTTATCAAGTTGTGGTTCAGAAAATACCGTATTTACAGCATCATTAAATAATTTTTCAGTAATATTTTCAGCGTCGTATCTATTTAAGATTCTAACGCTTTTAAGGGTTGAAATACCCAAAAGGTTTTTAAGTTCGGATAAAAGCGCTCTTGCTTCGTTATCAAGCCCGTCTTTTTTCTCTACGAAAATTCTATATACCATTAGTTTTCCTCCGTTGCTTTAAGAGCCCTTTGCCCTATATCCGTACGATAATATGCATTATCAAATTTAATTTGTTTAACTAAATCGTATGCACCGTCTATTGCCGTTTTTAAATCTTTTGCAATTTGAGTTGCGCCTAAAACTCTACCACCGTCAGTTAAAAGTTTACCATCTACTAATTTTGCGCCTGCTACGAAAACGGTATCTTTAATGCTATTTGGAATAGTCATTTCAAAGCCTTTTTGATATGCACTTGGGTAGCCTTTTGACGCCATAATTACGCAACAAGCAGAATCGGTAGAAAATTCAACTTCAATTTCGTTTAATCTTTCTTCGGTAACTGCTTGCATAACGGTCAATAAATCGGTTTTTAATAATGGAAGAACTACTTGCGTTTCAGGGTCGCCAAAACGACAGTTATATTCAATAACCTTAGGACCATTAGGTGTGAGCATAAGCCCAAAGTATAAACAGCCCTTAAAAGTTCTCCCTTCTTTATTCATAGCATCAATGGTTGGTAAGAAAATTTCTTTCATACAAATCGACGCTATATCATCAGTATAATAAGGGTTAGGAGCAATCGTACCCATACCGCCGGTATTTAATCCTGTATCGTTATCGCCTGCGCGCTTATGGTCCATTGATGAAACCATAGGTTTAACGGTTTTACCGTCAGTAAACGCAAGAACAGATACTTCTGGACCGGTTAAAAATTCTTCAATAACGATATTTTCGCCACTTTTGCCAAAAACCTTATCTTCCATCATTGAATTAACTGCATCAATTGAATCTTGAAGAGTTTCAGCAATAATAACACCTTTACCAAGCGCTAAGCCGTCAGCCTTTACAACGCGTGGGAAAGTTTTTAAGGATTTTAAGTATTCAATAGCGTCGTTTGCGTTATTGAAAGTTTCGTATTCAGCAGTCGGAATACCGTACTTTTTCATAAGATTTTTTGAAAATACTTTACTACCTTCAATAATTGCGGCCTTTTTATCAGGACCAAAGCACGGAATACCTTTTTCATTAAGCGCGTCAACTGCACCTAATACAAGTGGGTCATCCGGCGCTACGATAGCGTAATCAATTTTATTATCAACTGCAAATTCTACGATTTTATCAATTTCTTTTGCGCCGATTGCTACGCATTCAGCATCATCAGCGATACCACCGTTTCCTGGTAACGCATAGATTTTTTCGACGCTCGTATTCTTTTTAACGGCTTTAATGATAGCGTGTTCTCTACCACCACCACCTACTACAAGAACTCTCACGATTAACTCCTTGGTTTGTTATTTTAGTAAATAGGATATTTTTTGCACATTTCAGCAACTTCTTTGCTTACTTGTTCTTTGCTGTTTTCGAAGTCAGACGCTACTAACTTAATCCATTTAGCGATTTTGAGCATATCGTCTTCCTTAAAGCCACGCGAAGTAACTGCTGGCGTACCAATTCTAATACCACTGGTTACGAATGGAGTTTGTGGGTCGTTAGGAATAGTGTTCTTATTTACGGTAATGTGAACTTCGTCAAGACGCTTTTCCATTTCTTTACCGGTAATGTTGAACGCGCGTAAATCAACTAACATTAAGTGATTGTCCGTATCGCCCGAAACAATTCTAAAACCTTCTTCTTTTAATGCGTTACATAAAACTTTTGCGTTTTTAACGATTTGGGTTTGGTAAGCCTTAAATTCGTCGGTCATTGCTTCGCCAAGAGCAACTGCTTTTGCAGCGATAATGTGCATTAAAGGACCACCTTGAGTACCAGGGAAAACTGCCTTATCAATTTGTTTAGCAAATTGTTCTTTACAAAGGATAAGACCACCACGTGGACCACGAAGAGTTTTATGAGTGGTAGTGGTTACTACGTCAGCGTAAGGAACTGGGCTTGGGTGAAGACCTGCTGCTACTAAACCTGCAATGTGCGCCATATCTACCATATAGATTGCACCTACTTCGTCAGCGATTTCACGGATTTTCTTAAAATCGATTTCGCCCGAGTATGCACTTGCGCCTGCAATAATCATTTTAGGCTTGCATTCAAGCGCAATTCTTCTCATTTCGTCGTAGTCAAGTCTTTCGGTTTCGTCGGAAACGCTATAAGGTACGACGTTAAAATATTTACCCGAAATATTTACAGGTGAGCCGTGTGATAAGTGACCACCGTGAGCAAGGTTTAAGCCCATAACGGTATCACCTGGGTTTACGAAAGCAAAGAACGCTGCAAGGTTAGCGCTTGCGCCACAGTGTGGTTGAACGTTAGCGTGGTCTGCACCGAATAATTTTTTAGCACGTTCTCTTGCGATATCTTCAACAACGTCTACAAATTCGCAACCACCGTAATAACGCTTGCCTGGGAAACCTTCGGCATATTTGTTTGTAAGAACGGTACCTGCTGCTAATAATACTGCTTTTGATACGATATTTTCAGATGCGATAAGTTCAATATTACCACGTTGACGATTTAATTCGTCATTACAAGCAGAATACACTTCTGCATCATAATTAGCAAGTTCATCAAAAAAATTCATTTTTATTTCTCCTATTTACTGTATATTTATCAAAATTGTGGGTAACACTACCCTTTATTTTAGTGATGGAATAATCTTAATCCCGTGAAAGCCATAACCATATCAAATCCGTTGCAACTTTCGATAACAAGGTCGTCTCTAATTGAGCCACCTGGTTGCGCTATATATTTAACGCCCGAAAGTTTTGCTCTTTCAATGTTGTCATAGAACGGGAAGAACGCGTCTGAACCTAATGCTACACCGTCAACTGAATTTAAGTATTCACGCATTTCTTCTGCCGTGAAAGGTTCAGGTTGTTTAGTGAAGTATTTTTGCCATACGCCGTCAGCACATACGTCTGCTTCGTTTTTATTGATATAGCCGTCGATTGCATTATCTCTATCAGGACGACCTAAATCACTTCTAAACGGTAAGTTTAATACCTTATCGTGTTGGCGTAAGAACCAAGTATCAGCCTTACTGCCTGCAAGTCTTGTACAATGTATACGCGATTGTTGACCTGCACCTACACCGATTGCTTGACCGTCTACTGCATAGCAAACTGAGTTGGATTGAGTATACTTTAAGGTTATTAATGCAACGATTAAATCCCTTTGTGCTTCAGGTGAAAGATTTTTATTTTCGGTTACGATATTTTTGAGCATATCAGCGTCGATTTTAATATTGTTTCTACCTTGTTCAAAAGTAATGCCGAAAACTTGCTTTCTTTCAATTTCTTCTGGAATATAATCAGGGTCGATTTCAATAATATTGTAGCCACCCTTTCTTTTTGCTTTTAAGATTTCAAGCGCTTCCGGTTCATAACCTGGTGCAATAACGCCGTCAGATACTTCTCTTGCGATAAGTTTTGCAGTCGTTACGTCACAAACGTCTGAAAGTGAAATAAAATCACCGAAAGAGCACATTCTATCTGCGCCACGCGCTCTTGCATAAGCACAAGCAAGTAAAGAATCGTCTAAGCCGTCAACGTCGTCAACAAAACATGCCTTTTTAAGTTTTTCAGGAAGTTTTACGCCAACTGATGCAGAAGTCGGACTTACGTGCTTAAACGAAGTTGCAGCCGGTAAATTTAAAGCGGCTTTTAATTCTTTAACTAATTGCCAACCGTTAAGTGCGTCTAAAAAGTTGATATAACCTGGTTTGCCGTTTAATACTTTGATTGGTAATTCACGGTTTTCGATATAAATTCTTGCAGGTTTTTGATTTGGATTGCAACCGTATTTTAATTCGATTTCTTTCATATTTTTTCCTTTAATATTATTTGTTTTTATTAATCAATCTTTCTTGATACTTGCCGTCTTCTAAATTAACGAAACGAACATATAAAGAAATTTTATTGTTGTCATCAAGAGCATCCCAAAGTTTATTAGTGAATTCGTCGATACAATTAGGAATTGCAACTCTTTCAGGTTCGCCTTGGAAAGTTGGAATAGGATTACCGTCGCATACGTAAGTGTGAATAAAATGACCAAGACCTGCTTTCGATGGATAATCAAAAGTATATCTTGCGCAATCACTACCTTCTGCGTCTATACTTTTTAAAATGCTCATCTTGTAAGCAAAATCGTTATCGTTAAAGGTTACCATACCACTAATTCTTGGCGTTAAGTTTGGCGCGTCAGGTTCAAAACAACGCGTTTTTAACGCGCTTGAAAAACATTTGCCCGCTTTTAAGCCGTCGTAAATCGTATCGGTTTGGTCACCGTTAGTTACTATAAGTTTATTTTCGTATTCGCGAAGAGCCGCGTAAATAATTAAACTTGGGTCTTCAACCTTGCTTGCATCAAATGGTTCAGTAAAAACTGCGCCGTCTTTAATAGTGAAAACTCTGTTACGGCTGTTTGCGCTTCTACCCATAATAAAGTAAGCAACGCAAGCGTTTTTGCCGTCGGCACTTTTACCGATTACTATACCTCTACCAACGTAACTGTTACCTTTAACAGCGTCGTCAATACCGTTGATTTTATAAATTTCCATATCTTTTACTCCGTGATGATTTTGTTACAAACTTTTTCAACCGAAAGTGGAAGTATTTTCCACTCTGCTTGACGCATTACGCGTTTTTGTAATTTTTCAGGCGTATCGCCGTCTTTTACAGCAACTGCTTTTTGCATTATTATTTCGCCACCGTCGGTTATTTCGTTGACGAAGTGTACCGTTGCACCCGTTACCTTTACGCCTTTTTTAAGCGCTCCTTCGTGAACGCGTAAGCCGTAATAGCCGTCCCCACAAAAAGACGGTATAAGCGACGGGTGTACGTTTATTATTTTTTTATCGTATTTTTTTGTGAATTCTGCGCTTAAAATCGTCATAAAACCTG
Organism: Clostridia bacterium; assembly: GCA_017646555.1. GTDB lineage: Bacteria > Bacillota > Clostridia > Christensenellales > Borkfalkiaceae > UBA11475. The sequence goes on from JAGCMG010000020.1 coordinate 11,165, forward strand.
CTAAAACGATTATATCTATTTGATTTTCGTTTAGATTTTCAATGATTTTATCTTCAAACGCTTTTTGCGAGCCGAGTTCTTTTTTAACTACGGTTACGCTTTTAATATCAGCGTTTTTTGCGCGCGTGAGCGCGTACGCGTTTTGGTTGCTTGAAACGACTAACGAAATTTCACCACTTTTAATAACGCCGTTTTTTTCAGCGTCGATAAGCGCTTGAAGATTAGTGCCACCACCCGAAACGAATACTGCTATTTTTGCTTTTCTCATAATAAGATTACCTTATCTTCACTTTCAACTATTTCGCCTAAAATATAAGCGTTTTCGCCGTTTGCTTTTAAGATATCAAGCGTTTTTTGAGCGTCGTTTTTATCTACTACTACACTCATACCTACGCCCATATTAAAGGTGTTGAACATATCGTGCTCAGAGATGTTACCAACCTTTTGAATAAGTTTAAATATAGGAAGAATTTGAACGTCGTCCTTTTTAATCTTAACGCCTAAACCTTCTGGAATAGAACGTGGCATATTTTCATAGAAACCACCGCCCGTAATGTGCGAAACGCCTTTAACTTTAACTTCCTTAAATACTTCAAGCATAGGTTTAACGTAAAGTTTAGTAGGTGTAAGTAAAGTTTCGCCTAAGGTTTTATCACCAAGTTCGTCGTATTTTTTATTTAAGTCAGCATTTTCAATATCGAAAACCTTTCTAACGAGTGAAAAACCGTTAGAGTGTACGCCAGATGACGGAATAGCAATCATAACGTCGCCTGCTTTCATTGATGATTTATCAATAACTTGCGCACGGTCTACGATACCAACAGAAAAACCTGCCAAG
>JAGCMG010000147.1 GCA_017646555.1 Clostridia bacterium
GACGACGACCCACGTGCTTGCTACTTTAAGCAAGTTAAAAACGGTAAACTTATGCGTATGGCACTCATCTTAAAACTTTTAGGTGAAGTTGACAAAACTGCACCTATTTGTGAAGACGAGTTAGTTGAAGGCGTGTATACTTGTAAAAACCCAAGATGTATAACTTCAACCGAACAAGAAATTAAACATATTTTCAAATTAGTTAATAAGGAAAAGAATATTCACCGTTGTATATACTGTGAAAAACGCCCTGAAGATTAAAAATTAATAGATATAAAAAGGAGCAAGTGAAAAAACTTGCTCTTTTTAATTTAAAATTATAAAAAAAATTTTTATTGTTAATAAAAAAAGTTGACTTTAAGAGAAGAAATGATATAATTTATTATATCAATATATTTTCAAGGAGAAAATTATGAAAAAATTAAGCATTTTAATTGCACTTTTCTTAGTTGCAACAATCGGTGGCGTATACGCAACTTGGTCGTATGCCGGCACTAACGACATTGCAGACGCTTTTGCAGAAGCAAAAGTTACCATTGCTGACGTAGAACTTCTCGGCGCTAATGGTGTTTACAAAGTTGAATCTAACTTGGTTCTTATCGTAGACCAAAAGAACACTGAACACCATGCTGAACTTCTTTTTCAAAGCAATAATAATGAAGAAATTTTCTTAAAGGTTACTTTTACCGCTGCAGTTAACGCTCCGCAAGATATTAAAGATAACGGCGTTAAATCAGAACTTTATTTTGGTACTTCTGCTGAAATGAAGTATGATGGTAAAGATATTTTCTGGTTCTCTAACACTGGTAATGGCACACTTGATAACGAATTTACTTGGACAAATGAAGGTAACGGCGTATTTACTTACACTTTGGACGTAGATGATTTAAAAGCAATGATTAAACTTAACGACGAAAACGGAACCGTTCCATTTGTTCTTGACACTAAAGCAAAACATGATGATTTTAGAGAAAATGGTTTAAAAGGCAATATCGTTATTCGTGTAACAGACGGTACTGTTAACTAATTATAACTAAAAAAGTTATGAATAAACAAAACCAGCCGTAAAACTACGGCTGGTTTATGTGCTTTTTAAAAGATTATATTTTTACGACTAACAAAAGATATGACAAGATACGAAATATACGTCTTTATTTTATGTTTAATCGTATTTTTGCTTTTAACGGGGCTTGCAATATTTTCTATTGCGTTAATAGTAAAATTAACGTTAAAACTTATTCGTTCCGGGGCTGAAGACGATAAACTAAAAAAAGAAGCGGAAAAAGAAAAACTAAAAAAATCAAGCAGATTTTCAAAAGTGATAGACTATGGTATATCGCTTATTTTGTGCTTGTTTTTTGCGGGTTTGTTTTCAGTATCTACATATATTAATTGCACGCAAAACACGTATTTTGAAGACGTTCCAACTTATCGCGTAGTTGAGTCTGGCTCGATGGCTAAAAAGCACGCAAAGAATAAATATTTATTTGATAATAACTTAAACAACCAGTTTGATACTTTTTCGCTTATTGCGACGTATAAAATACCAGACGAGTTTGAACTTAAACTTTATGATATAGTCGTTTACGAAGTTGACGATATTTTACTCGTTCATAGAATAGTTGGTATTGAAGAGCCTAATGAAAAGCATCCTGATTGTCGTTACTTTTTATTACAAGGTGACGCTGTTGAAGCCCCTGACCGTTTCCCAGTATTATATTCTCAAATGCGTGGTATATACAAAGGGGAAAATATTCCGTTTGTCGGAAGTTTCGTATTATTCTTGCAATCACCTGCTGGCTGGCTCTGTATGTTGTTAGTAGTATTTGCGATAATCGCAACGCCTATTATTGAAAACATCATTAAAAAGGCAAAGAGAGCGCGTCTTGCGTTACTTGCCGCGTTGCTTGCTGAAACTGAAAACGCTAAAGAGCCTGAACCTATCGTTATTGAAAAAGTTGTTCAAGTACCAGTACCTGTGGCAATGCCGGTTGCAATGCCGGTGGTTATGCCTGTCGCCGTTGGCGTACCTGTAGCACTCGTTCAACAACAGCAACAATCAACTGAAGAAAATAAGCCGGAGCCGAATAAAAATGAAAAGTAAGACGTTTATTCGAGTGCTACTTGGTGTTTTAGCGTTAGTTTCGGTGGTTTCAACCGTTGGGGTATACGCGACTTGGGGTTATGCTTACAGCGCCGATATTGAAGATAGTAGTTTTTATTTAGATACAGGCATTGTTGAGTTTTACTATAAGCCTGAAGAAGTTTTACCTAATGATGAAGAGGCTAATGAGGCGCATAGTAATCACTTAGTCCTTATTCGAAATATTATAAGTGATACGAGTTATAATATCAACGACGGCTCTAAAAAGGTAATACACGAGTATCTTGGTGATTTCGGTGTACTATATGGTAACTATAACGCGACTTCGGGTGGTACGTTAAAGAAAGTATTGGTAGGTCAATCACCAGAGGCGGCTAACGTTCAGTTTATGATGAAAAAAGTTAGCGATACTGAGTATAACACGTATAGTTTTAGTGAACAAGATTTAGCAAATGCACAAAGGAATAATTTCCGTTTGCCAGACGGTTATATAGAAGTATATAAAACCATTATGGAATATATCGAAGATGAAGATGGTGAAATGCGCTGGGTGGCAACAAGGTCATATAAAGGCCGTGCGCAAACCGGTACTTGTAGTGTTGGGGAAAAGAACAAAACCGTATTTTCAATACGATACGATACTTGGATAGAAGACTAAAAAATTATATAAAAAAAGCAAGGTTATTACGTAAACCTTGCTTTTTTGTTTGATAAAATATTGAATTTTATAATTCTTTAATAATTTTTCTTGGGCATTTAGCGACGCAAGTTTTACAGCCTGAACATTTACTATAATCAATAACGGCAAGGTTATCAATTAAAGAGATAGCGTTTTTAGGGCAGTTTTTAACGCATAAACCACAGCCTATGCAACCTACTTTACAAGCAGTTAAAACTTCTTTACCCTTGCATTTAGAAGAACACGCCACGAACACGCTAGCCGAACGGGGAACAAGTTCAATAATCTTTTTAGGGCAAGCCTTTGCGCAAGCCGAACATCCACCACAAAGCCTTTTATCAACTTTTGCCACGCCGTTATTCGTTTCAATAGCGTCAGCAGTACAAACTAACGCGCAACTACCACCAGAAAGACAAGCAAAGTTACAAATTTTATCGCCGTTGAACGCTGTGTTTTTTGCTTCACAAGAAAGATTTCCAACGTATTCAAACATTTTGCCAGCCGTATCTTTATCACCGGAGCATTTAACCACCGCCATTTTAGGTTCGCTATCGCCAACGGCTACGCCAAGAATTTTACCGATTTGAGTTTTGTTTTCTTTTGAAGTTGACGCGCACGCGTTCATTTCTGCTCTATTTTCAACTAACGCTTTTGCAAAATCTGCACAACCTGCAAATCCACAACCACCACAGTTTGCGCCGGAAAGTTTTTCTTGTACTTGACCTATTCTTTCGTCTTCTTCAACCTTGCAAACTTTACCTACGAGTAAAATAAGAAGGGTAAAAACGATTGAAAGCACGGCTAAAATGCCTAAAACTATAAGTAAACTTGACCAATTTATAGGTGCTAATAAATTTATCATACTTTTAACCCCCTTAAATTGAAATCATAGAGAACACGTAAAAAGCCATAGCGATAAAGCACGCAGTAAGCATAGCGATAGGGAAACCTTTTAGGTGTTTGTTGTAATTTGTGGTTTTAAGTTTTTCTCTTAAACCACTCATAATAACGATAGCAATTGTAAAACCGATACCACCGAAGAACCCGTATGCAACAGAGTTTAATAATCCCATTTCAGTAAGCCCGAAAGCGCTTGCCGTGCCAGCGTCAATTACAAGTTCAGCAACGCCCAAAACGGCACAGTTAGTAGTGATAAGTGGTAAGTATATACCCATGGCGTTATATAAAGTCGGTGAAAACTTTTTCAAAACAGCCTCAATCATTTGTACTAACGACGCTATAACGAAAATAAATACGATAACTTCTAAATAGTCAAGGTTAAGAGGCGTTAAAACGTACATGTAGATAGGGTAGGTAATAAGGCAAGTTATCGTCATAACGAAAGTTACTGCAATCCCCATACCGAGTGCGCTTTTGGTATCTTTAGAAACGCCTAAAAAAGGGCAAATACCTAAAAACTGAACGACTACAAAGTTATTAATAAACATTGCCGTAACGGCGATAAGTAAAATCGTACCCATATTTTAGACCCCCTTTTTAAGTTTTGCTCTGCGAGTAAATTTATTGATACAATAATTAAATAAAGCAATAAATACACCGTAAGTAAAGAACGCACCTGCGCTTGATGAGAAGAACCCGATAGAGAAATCAAACAAGGTAATTCCGAACACAGCGCCAGAGCCCAAAAACTCTCTCACTAAACCCATAAGGGTGATAGAAATGGTAAAGCCAAGACCCATAAATAAGCCGTCTAACGCCGAGTCTAAAACAGGATTTTTCGACGCAAAACTTTCTGCTCTACCAAGTATTATACAGTTAACTACTATAAGTGGTAAATACACGCCCAAAGTATCGTAAAGGGACGGAATAAACTTATCAAGCGCAAGTTTAACAATCGTAACGAAAGTCGCAATAATTAAAACGAATACAGGAATTCTTATAGCGTTAGGAATAATCTTTTTAAGCAAAGAGATTAAAACATTAGAACAAATTAAAACGAAAGTTACAGCAAGTCCCATACCAATACCGTTCATAGCCGCAGTGGTTAACGCTAAGGTCGGGCAAGTCCCTAAAACAAGTTTAAGGGTAGGGTTTTCTTTAATTAAACCGTCGGTAGCAATTTTAGTAAATTTTCCCATTTTTAACCCCCTAATCTGTTAATAAAATCAATAGCAGTTTTTACTGCGTTTATGCCTGCTGTGGACGACATTGACGCACCCGTTACGACTGAAACGTCACCAACGGTAGTGCTATTCACGTTTGCAAACTTATTATAAAGCGAAGTTAATTGCGACATAAGCGTTTGCGAAGTGTAGCCGTTTAACACAGCCTTTTTAACCGTTGCCGTACCATCAACAATAGTGATAGAAATATCAAGCGTAACCGTTCCGTTAGAGTAACCTTTTTTACCGGTTGATTGAACTAAATAATCGCCGTTTTTAAGTTTGTAGCAACTTTTAATTTCGCCAAAATCGGTTTTATAATCAGCGTCTATAACTTGTTCAATTTCGGTAACGCCAGCGCCGTAAATTTTATCAATAGAGCGCTGAATTCTTTCCGTATCGGAAACTTTTAATAGGTCTGATAATACTGCTAAAAGCCCACCACAAAGTAAGATAACGGAAAGCATTACGACAACGCACTTAAAAGCGTTAGACTTAAATAATTTCATTATTTAGCCTCCTTTTTCGGTTTTTTGTAACCGAACGGCTTATTAGGTGTTGCTTTATCGATAAGTGGAACTAAAAGGTTAACGAGTAGTAACGCAAACGACGCCGTTTCATAACCTGTATAGTGTCTTAAAAGGGAAGTTAATACGCCGAACAAAATAAAGAAAACCAAGTTGCCCTTAAAGGTCATAGGATTAGTAACGAAATCTGTTGCCATAAAGAAACAAGCAAAGAATAAACCACCTGATAAAATTGTGGGTAGAATAGCCGAAAAATCGCAACCTTGTAATAAAAACGCTGTAAGTCCAGCCGATAATATCGCTATAATCGGTAAAATAATGTTTATAATTCCTTTGATTGCAAGATATATCGCGCCTACTAAAATAGCGATTTTACAAGTTTCACCAATCGCGCCAGCAACGCCCGTGCCCAAAATTAAATCAATAACTGAAAGGGAAGAGCCGTCTGCTAAAAAACTTTGGAGCGAACTTGCGCCTGTAATAATATTGTCTTTAATAGCCGAAACGCTTGGCATAGGGAAAGCGTTTAATATCGTGGTAAATGAAATAAACGCAAAAATTCTACCGGTAGCAGCAGGGTTAACCAAGTTTTTGCCCGTGCCACCAAAAAGCATTTTAACGACGATTATAGCAAATATCGCCGATAACGCAGGTATGTATAAATGCGCGTTAGCAGGAATAATAAGTGCTAAAATAACGCCTGTTACTGCCGAAGAATAATCGGTTTCTCTAAAAAATTGTTTAATTGATTTACCCGAAATAAGTTCGTAAACAAGTTCTGCTAAAAGCGCCGAAACAACGGAAACAACAACGGTTAAAAACGCAAAAAGTCCAAAGTAAACGATACCAACAATCGTTGCGGGAAGTAAAGCAATCAAAACTTCAAGCATAATTTTGCGCGTAGTGTTACCACTTTTAATGTGTGGTGAACCCGAAAAAACAAAATTACTCATTTTTTATTTACCCCCTTTGCTTTTAATTTCTTTAATTTTGCCTTTGGCAAAGTTAAACGATTGCGTTAAAGAGCGTTTAGCAGGGCAATTATACGCGCATGAGCCACACTCAATACAGTTTATAACGCCTAACTTATCAGCCCCTAAATAATCGCCCGATAAAATGAGCGCTTCCATAGCCGTTGGCATAAGGCGCATAGGGCAATTATGAATACATTTACCACAGTTGATACAATTAGTTGGGGAAGATAACGAAACTTCCTTTTTAGTTAACGCAAGTATACCCGAATCGGTTTTCTTGGTGTAAAGGTCGGTTGAAACCATTGCTTTACCCATCATAGGGCCACCTGCAACGAATTTAGCCGTGCCGTTGGTCGTGCCACCACAAAAATCGATAATTGCTTGATAGGAAGTACCATACGGCGCTTTAATATTTTTAGGTTCTTTAATGCCTTCGCCCGAAACGGTTAAAACACCTTCGTATAAAGGTTTGTTTAACACGATTGCTTCGTATGTTGCAATAGCCGTTTTAATGTTTTGAACAACGCAACCAACTGATGCCGGTAATGCGCCACACGCAACCTTTCTACCCGTACAGCAATAAATTAGGTGTTTTTCCGAGCCCATAGGGTATTGTTTTTTCAAAATGACAACGGAAAAATCGTCGAACTTTTCAAAAAGTTTAATGCAATCGGGCTTATTTGCCTCAATACCGATAATAACTTTTTTCACGCCCAACGCCTTTTGCATAAAGCGAATACCAGTTGCAATATCGTTAGTGCGTTCAAGCATTAAACGGTAATCGCAAGTAAGATAAGGCTCACACTCAGCAGCGTTAATGATTAAAGTGTCAACGCTTTCTTTCGGCGAAAGTTTAACGGCAGTAGGAAACCCTGCGCCACCTAAACCAACGATACCAGCCTCTCTAATACGCGCAATTATGCTTTTCGGCTCGTAATCGGGCATATCGGCAAGAAAAACTTCTTCATTAAAAAAGTCGTTTTTAATTACGATATGTGGTTGCATAGCGCCCGTAACGGTAGGTAAATTTTCAATAGATATAACTTCGCCCGAAATGCCGGAATAAACGTTTGCAGAAATAAATCCACTTTCCGACGCTATAAGGCTACCTTTTTTAACTTTATCGCCAACGGCAACGACGGGCGTCGCTGGTGCGCCTATGTGTTGGCAAAGGTTAATTTTAAGAATTTCTTGCTCAGCCATAGCGAGAATAGGGGTGCTTTTAGATAAGCCTTTTTTACCCTTTACCTTGATGCCGAAAGGAAAGAACTTGCCTTTTTTTGTTTCCATATCGTAGTTCTCCTACTCAACTAATCGTTGAAAATTTTTTGCTTTTATAAGGGTTTTACTAATGAACACGCACAAAACCCCATTGAAAGTGCCGGCTAATAACCCTATCAAAAGAA
>JAGCMG010000148.1 GCA_017646555.1 Clostridia bacterium
ATTGCAACTTTAGTATGAAGATAATGCGGAAGTAGAACGTGAACTGCGTCAAGTTTTTCATTATTTAACATTTCTTCATAATCGTAATACGCCTTGCAACCGTATTTTTCAGCAACTTCATCCGCCCTTTCCTTAATCACGTCGCAACAAGCAACGAGATTAACGTCTTCAAGCATATCAATTGAAACGAGATGCATTACTGAAATTCTACCACAACCAATGATTGCTACATTGAGTTTTTTTAAAGATTTATCCATTGTTTTTCATTTTCCTTAGCGATTAATACCGCATCTAAAAGTTTCATACATTCTAAGGTTTCTTGAGTGTCAAACGAAGTGGTTTTTTCAACTGCAAATCTTAAAACGTCAGCAATTAAGCCGTTAAAGAACGACCAACCAAGGTCAACGTATTTAGATTCACCACTTTCGTCTTGAGCGATTACGCCGTAAGGCATCCACTTAGAATACATAATTTTAGCACGTCTACCGTCTGGGTATGCAATATCAACCCACTCTTGGTCTTCAAATCTTTCATAGAAAACCTTTTCAGCGCCTTTACCCATACATTTTACGGTAATTTCGCAAAAGTGAATAGCGTGGTCAACGAAAGCACCACCGCCGTTAATTAAAGTAAGCGACTTAACCGTCTTTTTAATATCGTCAAGTTGAGGAGCATATCTAAGCGCTGACGACGAGAAGAATTTAACACCGTATTTTTCTGCAAGTTCAAAAATTTTAACTGCAGTTTCATAGTTAGGAGCAAAAGTTTTATCAATATACGGGCTGTGACCGCATTTAAATACTTCTTCCGCATAACCTAAATGTTTTTCTGGGTGGTCAGGCGCAATAATCATAACGAAATCAGACTTTTCGCAAAGTTCTTTGATGGACTCGCATCTTTCAGCACCGTAGGCTTGACACCAATCAGCAGTAGTATAACCTTCTTTATCAACTTCAGTAAAAACGTAACTAACTTCAAAGTTGGTGCCATTTGCTTCGTTGTATTGTTTGATAAGTTTAGGATAAGTTTTAGTATGATAGTTTGCAACCGCGTAATCAATAATACCGATTTTCATTAGAATTTAATCTCCTCTTTTTTATCACTAGATACGTAAAGCGCATCTAAAAGTTTCATAGTTTCTAAAACTGAATCAATATTGTTTTTGCTTTGAACACCCGTTTCAATAGAGTCAATAAACGCTTGGTCTTGACAACCCCACATATTAGGAATATCAAATTCAGGGATTTCAGTTTCTAATGTAGACCCGTCTAAGAACTCAAAGTTGCCACCGTAGTTAAGCCTTGCACCGCCCTTGTCGCCAAGAAAATCTATAAACATTTCAGGCTTATTGATGTTTTGTGCCCACGCACCGTTAAAAGAAATAGACGCTTTATCCGTTCTAACGTAACCCGAAATAAAATCGTCAACGTCGTTAGTGCCGTTTTCAATGTTAGAAGTATCTTCCGCCCACATACTCTTGTACTTATAAGACTTCATATCTTTTGCAAGTTCGCAATAAGCGTCACAAGTAACGTTTTTAATTTTTGCGCCACCTAAAACGTATAAAATAATATCGAAGAAGTGAACGCCCCAGTCAATTAAAACACCACCGCCCGATTGCGACTTAGTCGTAAAATCCCCGCCAAGACCGGGAATATTTCTAAACCCTCTAAAAGAACAATATACGTGGTAAATATTACCAAATTTACCTTGTTCAATCCAATCTTTAATCATTTCAACCGACTTATTAAATCTATTGCATACGCCGATTGATAAAATTTTACCTTGTTTTTTAGCCTCGTCAGCCATTTTAACAGATAAATCATAGTTAATAGTAACGGGCTTTTCACAAAGAACGTGTTTGCCTGCTTTAAGCGCGTCCATAGTAACGGTGTAATGCGCGTAGTTAGGCGTTAAAACTAAAACACCTTGAACTTCACTATCTTCAAGTGCAACCTTATAATCAGTTATAGTTTGTTCGATAAGTTCGGGATATTTTTCTTTAAATTTATTTGCTTTTTCGATAATTAAATCGCAAGCGTATTTAACTTTAACGTTTTTTAAAGTAGCAAGTGCGGGGAAATGCGCGTTTTTAGCAATTCTACCACAACCAATAACAGCAATAGTAACCATAGTATACCTCCATAAGATATTTTAATTATAACTATATTTTACATATATGTAAATATCTAAAAATCATAAAAACATATCATTTTGTCACATTTTACTCAAATTTATTAAAATTTTAATTAATTTGATTGCTTTTGACGTTGACACAAGCATCGTTTAGTATTAAAATTAACGTATGAAACCAAGATATCGATTTGTAAAAGACTATACACTTTCACCACTACGATTAAATAACTTTAACATAATTCAAATTGGTAGAAGATTTTGTTCGCCAGGCGAAGTTATTAAAGCGCACACCCACAAAAATTATTACGAACTAACAATCGTTACCTCTGGTGAAGGAATAGTTAAATCTAACGGCGAAAGTTATAAAATTAAATCGGGCGAAGTTCACCTTTCAATCCCTTGCGACATACACGAAATTATCACGCTAGACAACTCTGAGTTAGAATACGACTTTTTGTCCTTTTATTGTACTGACGACGAACTTGAAAGCGAACTAAACAAAATTTCTTATAACCTAATTAAAATTAATTCAAGAATTATCATAGACAATAAAATTAATTCGCTCGTATCTAACTGCATTTTAGAGTTTTCAACCGATAAACCTTACGGTCAAAAAATCATTGAAAACGCATTATCGCAAATAGCAGTTTATTTAGTGCGAAATTTTAACAACCCAATTAAAGAAAACGTAAAAC
>JAGCMG010000149.1 GCA_017646555.1 Clostridia bacterium
AAAATAAGCATATCGTCAACGCCACCGAATTTTAACATATCAATAACTTCGGTCTTAAAACTCACGTGGGGCGAATTCGGCTTTAACGGGTATGCCGAAACTGCACCAACCGTCGCTATAAATAACGGTTTTTTATTACCTACGCCGTATGGTTCTAACAGTTCTAATTCCTTTGCAAAACGCATTGAGAATGCGCCCGTAATTTCGCTTTCCGCTATGATTTTAGGAACGAATACCGAACTATCGTAATTGTTTTCCAAATACTCGTCAAGGCGCTTTTCAAACTCGTCAAAGTTTTCCTTTTCAATTGCAACACCTGCTGCTTGAGCGTGTCCACCAAACTCTACCAAGAGTTCTTTAGCAGAAGATATCGCGTCGAAAATATTTATATCCGAAACCGAACGCGCAGAGCCTTTTAATATGCCGTCAAGCCCTGCAAAAATGATTACCGGACGGGAATATTCTTCAGCAAGACGCGCTGCCACTATGCCGACGAACCCCGTACGCCAGTTTTCGTCGTAAAGCATAATTATATTCTTTTTCGCGCCTTTTTCGGATAATTTTTGTTTGGCTAAACGGTAAAGTTTATCACATTCAGCCTGTCTTTCTAAATTATATGCGTTAAGTTTAACGCTATATTCGTAAATTTCATTAGGGTCACTTGCCAAAAATAATTTTAACGCTGACAAAGCGTCCCCCATACGCCCTGCGGCGTTTATTCTTGGCGCTACTTGATATGCAAGGGTTTGTGCCGTAACTTCCCTACCGTTATTGCCTGAAAGAAGTTCAGCAAATACTGGGCGAATTTTACCAGGGGTGAATAATTTTAACCCTTCGTAAACGATATCACGGTTTTCCGAAATAAGTTCCATACTATCAGCAACGGTCGCAAGCGCAACGAAGTCTAAATACTTATACGCGCTTTCCCCTAAAAATGCTGAGGCAAGTTTAAACGCAACGCCAGCACCACAAAGTCCATCAAACACTTCCCCACCAAGTTTTGGGTTAATTAAAAGCGTATCTGGCAAAACTTCAGGTGGTTCGTGGTGGTCGGTAACGATAACGTCAATACCTAAATCTTTAATTTCTTCAACTTCTAAAACGTTGCTTATACCACAGTCAACGGTGATAATAAGGTCGATAAGTTCATCCCCTGCCGAGCGCTCAATAACTTCTAAATTAAGCCCGTAACCGTCTTCACGATTAGGAATAGCCGTTATAACTTTAACACCGTATTCTTTAAGCGCTTTGTAAAGTATGGTGGTAGCAGAAATACCGTCGGCGTCGTAATCGCCGTAAACCATTACGAGTTCACCAGCCTGTTTAGCCGAATTTATTCTATCAACCGCCTCTTTCACCCCAGGAAGTTTAAACGGGTTAGAAAAATTAGCCTTACCAGGATGAAGAAATTTTTTTGCTTTTTCAGGCGTGTCTAAACCACGCGCGTATAGTAAACGCGCAGTTTCTGGTAAAACGCCTAACTTATTAGCGTTTTGTTGGATGATATTAAGTTGTTCAAAATCAAAATTTTGCTGATAAATTATCTCTTTCATACTAATATATCCAAATAAAACTTAAAATGAACAAGGGGTAGACCAAACAAGTCCACCCCCTACCTTTTTTATTAAAAATTATTCAGCGATTTCTTTACCTTTGTAAGAAACCTTTCTTTTTTCGCCGATTTCCGCAAAGAATAATCTAAGTGCAGGAAGAACGAAGATACCAGTTAAAGCAATAGAGATTGCCGATAAGATAACTGCAACGCCAGTCCATCTAATAAGCGCCGAACCGAAGATAAGCATTAACGCGCCAACTACTACTATAGCGATAGCCATAATTAAAGTAGAAAGAACGTTAGCATTTTCAAGTTGGGTAGCGGCTTCACGCGCAGTTACTTGTTTAACACCTGCTTGCTTTTTTGTAAGTTTTCTTGCTGATGCAGTGTAGAAAACGAAAGCAAAGAGTGATGCGATTACACTTAAAGTGATAACTGCGTAAAGGTAAGGCGTTACTACAACTCTAACTGCTGATACTAAGAAAGTAAAGAATACGCACTCGGCGATAGCAGATAAAACTACTGCAAACGCACTTGATAAGCGTTGTCTTAACATTAAATATAAGCAAACGATTGCTAATACCACTACTAAAGTAAGGGATGCTTCTAAAACGCCGTATTCGGTGTGTGAAGCGATTTCCGATTGAGTAACGGTAATTTCAATAGGGTTAGCGTTGTTTGCGTTGATTGCCGTTTCAAGTTTTGCTTTTAAGGTTGCAATCGTTTCAGCAGAAACCTTATTTTTAGTTTCAAAGATTTGTTCGCTGTGATAATCCAAAGCGATATAGTAGTTTTCGTAAGATAAAACTTCGTCTGCTACTTCTTTAATCTTGTCGGAATTACCTGGGAAATCGATTTCAGTTTTAATAGAAACTTGATAGCCTGTGCCAACTGCTGGGGAATTATTGAAACCGAAAATGCCGAAAAGCGTTGCGCCAACTACGACAACCACGAGCATTGCGATTAAAACGAATTTAGATTTAGAAAGAAAATTTAACTTTTTCATACTATTATTCCTCCACCACTGCTACGCCGTCGTTTCTTTTGATACCAAGGAACTTTTCATTTTCTTCGCTAACGCCAGACATAACTTTAACTAAAAGCCACGATAAAGCGATAGAAACGATAACCGAAAGAATAACGCCAACGCCGAACGCGATAGCAAAATCACGCACGAAACCTTTTGCGAAAATAACTAAACCTAAAGCGAGCGCGCCCGAGATAGCGTGAGCGTCAACTGCTACGAAAGCACCTTTTCTATAAGAATAACTAATAGCAGATGCTAAAGTTTTACCAGATGCGTATTGCTTTTTAAAGCCGTTTGCGAAAACGAACATAGTGTATGCCGAAACGACGAAAGCCGTTGCAATACCGATAACGCTACCAAACGATACGCTAAATTCAGGCACTAAGTATAAGAGTAAGCCTTGTACGCCGGATTGAGCAAGTAATGAAATAATCATTGCTAAACCAGTACCCTTAAAGAATACAGCAAACGCTACGCAAATAACTACTACTAACACTAATACGGTTAAAAGCGCGAATAAAGCAGCGTTTTCACCTAAAAGTGGTGAAATTTCAGAAGTCGTTTCAAGTTCGTATTGATATGCTAAGCCACCCGTTCTCATTTGGAACGCAAGTCTTTCAGCATCTTCTTTAGAAGAAGTAACTTGTAAATAAAGTTCTTTATTAAAATCGGTTGACTTAATAGTGCTATTAACTACTGGGTTAGAATAATCTTCACCAATAACGAGTTTAAGAGTAAAGTCAGTTGCCGAACCCGATTCTGCACCTTCTGCTTCGTGCGCTATGATAGCGTCTAAAATGGTTTCATAACCAGCATCGGTAAATACGATAGCGAGTGGGTAAACCATATCGCCTGAAGAAGTATCTTCATAAACGTAATCGTCGCCCATAAAGTACGCGTCAGCAATAGCGGTATCGCCGTCGATAATAAGGTTATTATCAGCGTCTACGAATTCAGCCTCACCATAAGCGATAATGGCTTCGATATCAGTGGCTGTGGTAGGTTTAGCCTTTACGTCAATTCTAATACCGTATTCTTCATCAGCGCTTTCACGGTCAAGCGTAATTTTATAACCCGAATAATTAAGTGCGTTAAGACGCGTTTTTAAAGTGGATACTACATCGTCGATATCTTCAACAGCGTCGCTATCCTCCGTTAATTTTAAATCAAAAGAATATCCGCCTACTAAGTCCACGTCAATGCGCTCATAAATTTTCGCATAGTTAATGAAAGAATTCCATTTATTTGCGCCACCATTTGACGGAAGACGGAAAGTAACGAAAGTCATTGCTATAAGCACTGCTACTATAACGGAAATAATCGTAAGCAGTACTACTGACTTCTTCTTGCCCATAAAGCCTCCTAAAATACTTTTTTATTGTTATTACGAGCGCCAGAGAGCGCACGCGTAGTATTATACTTAATTATTATATAATTATTACCGTTCATAGTCAAGGGAAATTTAAATTTTTAATTCAATTCAAGGCTCTTTTTTATCATTTTTTTCAATTTAGACAAAAAAAGCGTTCCGATAAAAAACGAAACGCTTTAATTTTTAATTTTATTTTTTGAAATTTACTGCAGCTATTCCTGAAAGTGCGCCTATTAAAGAAGAAAAAATTACTTCAACAACGACTACCAAAAACGATACTCCACCAGTAAAACAAACGGTAAAAATCAGTAGGGCTATGGCAAAAAGCACACCGAAAAGCGCGCCTTTAACTAATCCTTTATCCCCGCCTAAACATAATAGCCCAGCACTAAAAAGCGATATCGCTTTAACGAATTGATTGACGGGTTTAGCAATACTCGTCGGCAGAGAAAATAGTTCGATTATTAAAATATGTAAAAACGAAAGCGCCGTAAAAAATACGACTGAAAAAATAACTGCCGTTAAAACGGATTTAAAAAACGGTTGACTTAAACTTTTATTCATAAAAAAACCTCCGCTTTTAACTTATGCGAAGGTTTTACTTATTATGCTTTTACATATTTTTTAGCGTATTTATTTACGATAGCAACCATTTCGTCGTATCTATTTTCCATTTCCTTAACTAACTTAAATTGCGTTCTTGCCCTATCTAAGTTATGGTTTTCACGGTGAATTTTAAATTAGGTATCACCCGATAAATAATCACCTAAAAATCTAATACCACACTCATAGGTTAATAAGATTGCTGAAAAGGCAAGTTCTGATAATTCTTCTTTTGTTATCGACGCACCCATTTCCGATAAATACCCGTCAACGTAGGTGTCGAAAAGTTCCATAGAGAAAGTAACTTTAGTTAAATCAACTTCATCTTCAGCGCCCGTATTACAACCAAATCTAATAGAATCACCGAAATCGTATAAAATACTACCCGGCATTACGGTATCAAGGTCGATTACTGCAATCGCCGAAACGCCGTCTTTATCGAATAAAACGTTGTTTAACTTGGTATCGTTATGAGTAACTTTTAACGGAATTCTTCCGTCTTTAATCTTATTTACGATACGGCTTGCGTATTCTTCCCTATCTAACGCAAACTTAATTTCTTCCTTGATTTTTTCGGCACGGTTTTGATAGTTAAATGCTACCGCCTTTTTAAAGTTTTCAAAACGAACGGTGGTATCGTGGAAAAATTTAATAGTTTCGTATAACGTGCTTGCGTCGTAATCAGCGAGCATATTAGCGAATTTACCAAACGCTTGCGCTGAACTTTTAAATTGTTCAGGCTTTTCTGCTTTTTGCAAAGCAAGCGCGTCTTCTATAAATAAAAACATTCTGTAAGACGAGCCCGTTTCTTTATCAAAATAATAATCTTTATCGTCTTTGGCTTTTATAACGGTAAGAGTTTCACGGTCAGGATTACCACCTTCTTTTATAATTTTTTCACGCAAGAAGTTCGTTACGCCCGATATGTTGGACATAAGTTTATCCATATCGGTAAAAAGTTGAGTATTTACGCGTTGTAATATGTAACTTTTTACCTTGCCATCATTATTAAGGTCTACTTTATAAGTTTCGTTGATATGACCTGCACCGTGTCTTTCACATAAAACGACTTCGCCGTCAACTAAAAAATTTTTAATTATTTTTTCCATATTTTTCCTATCCTTTTTAAAAACGCACCGCAAAGCGATGCGCTAAAAATTATGCGTTATTAAATTATTCGTTAACAGCAGTTTCTTCAGCTACTTCTTTAACGGCGTTAACTTCTTCAACGATATCGTCAACTTCTTCAGTTTCTTCTACGGCAACGGTTTTTACTGCCTTTTTGCCTTCACTTACTTGATAGATTGCTTGTTTATCGAATTTAATGAGTGATTTTTGTTGGTTTGAACCGGTTTCTAAAACGAAAGTCCCTTCGTTATCGTTGATAGCAACGACTTTGCCCATAATACCACCGATTGTTTTTACGTAACAACCTTTACGGAATTTTGCCATCATTTCTTCTGCTTCTTTTTTCTTTTTCTTGTTTGAACGCGAACTCATTACGAACATTAAAACGAGTAATGCGCCTAAAACGATTAACATAATTAAAGTTTGCCCATTACTTGCTAAGAAATTTGCCATTTTTGATTCTCCTTTTTAGGTTTTAATTCTACATTAGTATATATTATAAAAGTACTTTTTGCAAGCGTTTTTTTATTTACGATTGAAATATTGTTTCACTCGTCAAAATTCGCCGTATTTTGCGTAAAATTCTTGGCAAAATTCAGTAAACGAATCTTGAAGTATTGCATTACGCATATCTTTCATAAGTTTAAGTAAGAAAGTTATATTGTGAAGCGATAAAAGCATACCACCCATCATTTCCCCTACGTTAAACATATGTCTTAAATAGGCTTTGGTATAATTTTTACAGCAATAACAATCACACTCACTATCAAGTGGGGTAAAATCGTCTTTATACTTGCCGTTTCTAACGACTACCTTACCGTGACTCGTCATAGCCGTGCCGTTTCTTGCAATACGGGTAGGAAGAACGCAGTCAAACATATCAATACCACGCTTTACCCCCTCAATTAAGCAATCGGGACTGCCTACGCCCATCAAATATCTTGGAATATGAGTAGGATACATAGGATACATTGAATCCATTATATCGTACATTATATTTTTCGGCTCGCCAACCGAAAGCCCACCGATTGCTATACCGTATTTTGCGTAAGGAATTGTTTCTTTCAAACTTATTTCCCTTAAATCTTTGAACATATTGCCTTGAACTATCGGGAATAACGCTTGTTTTTCTACCTTGTGCGCGTTATAACATCTATCAAGCCAGTTAAGCGTTCTTTTCATGGCTATTTCGGCTTGTTTTTTGTTAGCGCCGTAAGGCGAACACTCATCAAACGCCATCATAATATCTGCGCCTAAATTATGTTCGATATCCATGGCCTTTTCGGGCGAAATAAAATGCTTTGACCCGTCGATATGCGAATTAAAATACACGCCTTCATCTTTAATTTTATTAAGTTTTGCAAGGGAAAACACCTGAAAACCACCACTATCGGTTAAAATCGGTTTATCCCAGTTCATAAACTTATGAAGCCCACCAGCCTTAGCGACAAGTTCGTCACCGGGGCGCATATAAAGGTGGTAAGTATTAGATAAAATAATTTGCGCGCCAGCCTCTTTTAAATCGCGTGGAAGAACGCCCTTTACCGTCGCTTGAGTGCCGACCGGCATAAAAATAGGCGTTTCTATATCGCCGTGTGGCGTGTGCAGTATACCTGCTCTTGCACCTGTTTTTTGGTCTTGTTTAATGGTTTCGTACCAAAACGGCGTGCATTTTTCAGTTAAAGTTTCTAACATAGTTTTATTCCGTAATTTATAATATTAAACAAGCGTCGCCAAACGAGAAAAAACGATATTTTTCTTTTACGGCTTGTTCGTAAAATGCAAGCGTTTCTTCCCTTGAAGAAAAACAAGATATCAACATAATTAAAGTTGATTTAGGCAAGTGAAAGTTAGTAATGCACCCGTCAACGCACTTAAATTTGTACGGTGGGTATAAAAAGATTTCGGTGTTTCCCTTACTTTCTTTAACGAACCCGTTTTCATCAGCAACCGATTCAAGCGTTCTAATACTCGTAGTTCCGACGGCGATTACGCGCCTACCCTCTTTTTTGGCTTTATTTATAATTTCAGCACTCTTTGAAGATATTTCGTAATATTCAGAGTGCATTTTATGTTCAGTTATATCGTCGGCTTTAACTGGTCTAAAAGTACCAAGTCCCACGTGCAACAGTACGTCAACGACGGTAACGCCTTTTTTTTCAAGTTTAGCAAACAATTCGTCGGTAAAATGAAGTCCAGCCGTCGGCGCTGCCGCAGAGCCGTCTATTTTAGAATACACCGTTTGATATCTTTCTTTATCGGAAAGTTTTTCGCGTATGTACGGTGGAAGTGGCATTTCCCCTACTCTTGAAATAACGTCTTCAAACACGCCCGAAAAAGAAAAACTAACTTTTCTTGAACCTGCGTCTTCGTCGTAATTACTTAAAACGGTTAAAGAAAGTTCTTCGTTTACGGTAAGTTCTACGCCGGGGCGCGCTTTTTTGCCCGGTTTAACCAAAACTTCCCACTCGGTTAAATTAAAGCGTTTAAGTAAAAGCACTTCAACCTTACCACCGTTTTTGGTATAAGCAAAAATTCTTGCAGGTAAAACGCGTGTATTGTTTCTAACTAAAACGTCGCCCTCTTTTAAGATATCGACGATATCGTAAAAATGCTTGTGCTCTATATTTTTGTTCGTTGTATCGTAATATAACAACCTTGAAGAATCACGTGGATAAACTGGCGTTTGCGCTATGAGTTCTTCAGGAAGGTAATAATCAAAATCACTAGTCTTCATTATTTTGTTCTTCGTAAATGGAATATAACCCGATATTTTTTTCGGGCATAATAAGCCCTAAATGTTCGTAACCACGGCGAAGTAAAACTCTACCACGTGGCGTTCTTGCAATAAACCCAAGTCTTAATAAGTACGGTTCGTACACGTCTTCAATAGTAACCGAATCTTCGTTGATTGTCGCACCAAGAGTATCAAGCCCACACGGTCCACCATTAAATTTTTTAGCCATTGCAGTTAGTAATTTTTTATCGGTTGAATCAAGCCCTAATTCGTCAATTTCAAGCATTGATAAACATTTTTGCGCGTCGGAAAGTAACACTAAATCGTGCTTTAATACGATAGCGTAATCGTGTGCGCGCCTTAAAAGACGGTTTGCTATACGGGGTGTACCACGACTTCTTTTAGCAATTTCACGCGCTGCTAAATCTTCTATTGGAATACCTAATTTTTCTGACGAACGCTTTACTATTTCGGTAAGTTCGTCAATCGAATAATTTTCAAGCCTACAAATAACGCCGAACCTATCGCGAAGTGGCGAAGATAACATACCAACCCTCGTAGTTGCGCCGATAAGCGTAAATTTAGGTAACGGTAATTGAACGCTACGCGCCGACGGACCTTTACCGATAATAAAATCTAAAGTAAAATCTTCCATCGCGGGATATAAAATTTCTTCAACGCTATGATTTAAACGGTGTATTTCATCGATAAATAAAACGTCGTTTTTATTGAGATTAGTTAAAATAGCGGCTAAATCGCCAGCCCTTTCAATTGCTGGGCCACTCGTTACTTTTAATTGTGAGCCAAGTTCGGTTGCAATAATGTGCGCGAGCGTGGTTTTACCTAACCCCGGTGGGCCGTATAAAAGCACGTGGTCTAAAGCGTCTGAACGCATTTTTGCCGACGCAATAAATACTGCAAGGTTATCTTTAACCTTGTCTTGACCAACGTAACCGTCCATACTTTTCGGTCTTAAAACGTTTTCTATTTCTGCGTCGCCGTAGTTTTCTTCGGCTTCGATTATTCTTTCTTCAAACCCGTTTTCAGCGTTTGAAGTTACAAGTACGTCCAAATCGTCCATAGTTTACCTTATCTTATATTTTTAATAGCGTAAGCAATTTGTTCTTCAACGGTGGTTAAACCTTCTTTAATTGCCTTAACTAAAAGCCCTTGCGCTTCCTTTTTATTAAGCCCTAAAGTCATAAGCGCAATAACCGTATCTTCGTCAACCTTGATTTCAGGTTGTGGCTCTTTTTTGTTCTTTTCTTCAGGCACGTCTAAACAACTAACCTTTTCGCGAAGTTCTAAAATAATTCTTTCAGCCGTCTTTTTGCCAAGCCCTTTTACTTTTGAAAGCGTCTTAACGTCAGAAGTTGCTATGGCTACTGCAAGCGAAGAAAGGTCCATGTTTGACAATACCGTTATGCCCATTTTAGGACCAACACCACTAACCGAAATTAGTTTTAAGAACATATTTTTTTCTTCAATCGTGGAAAAACCGTAAAGATAAATCCCGTCTTCTCTAACGGCAGTGTAAGTAAAAATTTCCCCTTCCCCAGCGTTTATGAGTTTACAAAACGCTGAATTAGAACAAGTAACTTCATACCCTATTCCACCCACTTCAATCAAAACTACACCGTCCGTTGAAGTAAGCACTTTACCCTTTATATAACCTATCATAATTTTACCCTTATTTTAATTTGAACATTCCACCAAACTTTCTAGTTTGAGCGTGAGTTAACGCTACTGCCAAAGCGTCTGCCGCGTCGTCAGGACGGGGAATTGTAGCAAGTTTAAGTAACGATTTTACCATTTCTTGAATTTGCTTTTTTTCAGCCCTGCCGTAGCCGGTTAACGCTTGTTTTATTTGTAACGGCGTGTACTCGTAAAGTTTTTGGCAATATTTATCTACCGTAAGAAGTAATACGCCCCTTGCGTGCGCCACTGCTATACCGTTAGTTATATTTTTAACGAAAAACAATTCTTCAATGGCAACTTCTTCAGGCTTATATTTTTCTAAAATTAGGCTGACGCCTTTTTCTATTTTTTTAAGGCGCAACGGCAAAGAATCGTCTTTAGGCGTAATAACCGCGCCGTAATCAAGCATTTTTATTGAAGTTGAAGTTACTTCTATAACGCCGTAGCCAAGCGTGGCAAGCCCAGGGTCAAACCCAACGATAACCATACTGCCCCCATAATAATATTTACTATTACTATTGTAATAGTTTTTATTAAAAATGTCAATAGAATATGCTTTCGTTACTTGAAACTAATTAAAAAATCCCGAACGCGTTTTTGCGTTCGGGGTTTTTATTTTTTATACGCTTTTTCTCATACCTGTATCACGGTAAATGTATTGTTTCATCGTTGCCGTAACTGGTGTTTTTGCGCCGTTAGTCATTGAATCCGTTAAATAAATAGTAACGTCTTGCCCTATGCCGATACGAGTTT
>JAGCMG010000150.1 GCA_017646555.1 Clostridia bacterium
AGACAGGCTGAATGTGATAAACTTTACCGTTTAGCCAAACAAAAATTATCCGAAAAAGGCGCGAAAAAGAATATAATTATGCTTTACGACGAAAACTGGCGCACAGGGTTTGTTGGCATAGTTGCAGCGCGTCTTGCTGAAGAATATTCCCGTCCGGTAATCATTTTTGCAGGGCTTGACGGCATATTAAAAGGCTCTGCGCGTTCGGTTTCGGATATAAACATTTTCGATGCGATATCTTCTGCTAAAGAACTCTTGGTAGAGTTTGGTGGACACGCTCAAGCAGCAGGCGTTGCGATTGAAAAGGAAAACTTTGACGAGTTTGAAAAACGCCTTTATGAGTATTTAGAAAACAATTACGATAAATCGGTATTTGTTCCTAAAATAATAGCAGAAAGTGAAATTACGGGCGCTTTCTCAATGCGTTTCGCTAAGGAATTAGAACTGTTAGAACCGTACGGCGTAGGTAATAAAAAGCCACTCTTTATAGCGACGGTTGGTGCAGTTTCGGCATACCCGTTAAAGCCGAATTCGCCCCACGTGAGTTTTAAGACCGAAGTTATTGATATGTTAAAATTCGGTGGCGTTGACGATATGCTTATTTTGGAAGCGCCTATCGAAAAGAAAATCGTTTTTGAAATCAATCTATCAACTTACGCGCGTCAAACTTATTTAAAAGGTTACGTTAAAGATATTCTTCCTACGGTAAAAGATAACGAAAGTTTTAGACTTTTATTGTTTGAAAATTCGCTTGAAATTAACTTTAATCAAGAAGAAATTGAAATAGACCGTCTAAGTAAAAAAGAAATCAACGATAGGGTTTTAAATAAAGCAAACAGGTATTCAACGGCGTATATCGCAAGCGACCCTGATAGCCTTAACCATTACCCAGCGTTAAAAACCGTACAACGCGGTATATTTAAACCAACCGAAAAAAATCTATTAGATATAGTGTTATTCGCGCCGTCGTCAGAAAGCGTTTTAGAAGGGTTTGAAAGAATAGTTTATTTAGACCAATCGTTTTCGTATTTGCCGTCAAAAGAAGGGCAAACCGTGGTAATTGCGGGGGACGTTGTATCGCGTTTAGGTATTGAAAACATAGATTTATCGCGTTCGGCTATGGCTGAAGCGTTTGTAAATATTAAAGCGCTTGCTGGTAAAAAATACATAAGTTCAACAAGATTATTCCTTGAAAATAGACCGAATATTGACCCGTATCAATTTATATTTGCACTTGCTGTATTTATGGAATTAGGGTTCTTTTCGGCACAAGGTGGAATTTTAAAGTGTGACGGCAGAGTAAAAAGGGAACTTACAAGTTCGCAAATCTATAAACAGGCGGAAAGTTTAAAAGCAAAATGTTAGAGGTTTTGGAAAAACTTAATCAAGTATATTCGGGGCAAGATTTAGCCTTAACGCAAAAAGCGTACGATTACGCTAAAAACGCGCATAAAGGACAAAAGCGCGCTTCGGGTGAAGATTATTTTACGCACCCTTGTGCAGTCGTTAAAATTTTAATAGATTTAGGACTTGACGCGGCTACTATTGCCGCGGCGTTTTTGCACGACGTTATTGAAGACACTTCCGTTTCCGAAGGTGATATTAAAAAAGAATTTGGGGCTGAAGTTTTACAATTAGTTTTAGGCGTTACAAAGTTAGAGAGAATAGAATTTCACTCTAAGGAAGAAGAACAAGCCGAAAACTTTAGAAAAATTTTCGTAGCGATGGCAAAAGATATTCGCGTTATCATTATTAAACTTGCCGACAGACTTCACAATATGCGTTCGCTAAACTTCTTGTCGGCTGAAAGACAACTAAGAATGGCGCAAGAAACGATAGATATTTATGCGCCACTTGCAGCAAGACTTGGTATTTCGCAAATCAAGTGCGAACTTGAAGACTTATCATTAAAATACCTTGACCCTGAAGCGTACGAATTTTTAATGGTTAACATTAATTTAAAAATTAAAGAAAGAAATGAAACCGTTAACTTTTTCGTACAAGAAATAACGAATATTTTAAAATCGTCCAACATTACGGGCGAAGTTTTCGGTAGAGCAAAACACTTCTATTCAATCTACCGTAAAATGAAAAAACAAGGCAAGTCGTTAGACCAGATTTACGATTTAACGGCTATTAGAGTAGTCGTTGATAATATCGACGAATGCTATGAAATTTTTGGTAAAATTCACCATAAATGGCGTCCTGTTCCGGGTAGAATTAAAGACTATATCGCAACCCCAAAAGCGAATATGTACCAGTCTTTACACACCACCGTCGTAACTAACTTCGGTCAAATTTTCGAAGTGCAAATTCGTACTTACGAAATGAACCGTGCGGCAGAATTCGGTATCGCGGCACACTGGAAATATAAAGAAAACGTTCAAGGCGAAGACGACGATTTTGAAAAGCGTTTAAGTTGGATTCGTGAAGTTATGGAATGGCAAGGCGGGGTTAAGGACTCTAAGGAATTCTTAAACACGCTTAAAGGCGATATTTATAGTTCGGAAGTTTTGGTTTTCACACCAAACGGCGACATTATATCGTTGCCTGAAGAATCTACGCCTCTTGACTTTGCGTATAATATTCACTCTGAAGTCGGCAATAAATGCACGGGCGCTAAAGTTAACGGAAAAATGGTACCTCTTAACACCACTCTTAAAGTCGGTGATATGGTTGAAATCATTACTTCTAAAAACTCTAAAGGTCCGTCGTGGGACTGGCTTAAACTTGTAAAAAGTTCTTCGGCAAGGGTTAAAATTAAACAATTTTTCAAGCGTGAGTTAAAGGAAGAAAATATTAAAACCGGTAAATCAATGCTTGAATCGGAAGCACGCGAAAAAGGCTATAACTTTAACGAACTTTTAACCGACGACGCGTTCTTAAAACTTTCTTCAAAAATGTCGTTCTCAAATCAGAACGAAATGTACGCATCTGTTGGTTACGGCGCAGTTTCAACTAATCAAATTTTAGTTAAACTAAACGACTATTATAGGCGCGATAACAAGGAAGCGTCGATTAAAAAATATCAAAATATTAAAAGCACTACCGTTAGTGGCGTTATCGTCAAGGGCATGAATAATATTTTGGTGCGCTATGCTGGCTGTTGTAACCCTGTGCCGGGCGACGATATAGTCGGGTTTATTTCAAAGGGTAAGGGCGTTACTATTCATAGAGCAAATTGCCCTAATATGCGCGAAATAGAGTCCGATAGGTTTATTGAAGTTAACTGGGCTAACGAAGTTGCTAATAGTTTTAAGGCAAGCATAAAAGTCGTTGGCGAAACACAAAGCGATATTTTATCGGCTGTTTCAGCGATTACTTCGGCTATGAATTTATCTATCACGGCAATCAACGGTAGAATAGAGGCAAAAACTAAAAAAGCAATCGTTGACGTTAACATTAAACTCAACACCAAGTCGGACTTGGAATCTTTAATAGGAAAATTAAAACAGTCTAAAAAGATTATAGACGTGTTCAGAATTACCACTTAATATGAAAGTATATCATCAAGTAAACGGATTATTTTCCGTAAATACTTATTACGTCGTTAACGAAAACGACAATACGGCAGTCGTAATAGACGGTGGCGTAAAAGCGCAAAAAGTTTTAGATTTTGCCCGTGAAAAAGGCATTAAGGTAACGCATATGCTTTTAACGCACGCGCATTTTGACCACTCTGCTTGTTCACTTGAACTTCAAAAAAACGGCGTTAAAGTTGGAATATGCGAAAGGGAAAAGGATGGGCTTAAAATCCCAGCGTTTAACTTGAGCGAATATTTTAATATTCCGTTTCACCCTACGGCGTGTGATTTTACTTTTACCGACGGTGAAATTTTAACTATAAACGATATTGATTTTAAGGTAATTGCTACGCCTGGGCATTCTGCTGGTTCGGTTTGCTTTTTAGCCGAAAATAGACTTTTTTCGGGCGATACTTTAATGTTTGAAACGGTTGGTAGAACTGATTTATTCGGTAGTAGTGCTACAAGCCTTGTGGAATCTCTTAGAAAATTAAAAGAATTACCCGACGAAATTTCAGTGTATCCTGGGCACGGCGAACCTACTTCAATTAAGCACGAAAAACTATATAATCCTTTTATGCCACTTTAATTTTGGCATATTTTTAACTTATGGTAACTACAAATTTAACTTCAATGCTCCCAGATATTAAAGAAGTCGTAAACCTTTTCGGCAACGAAAAGGACTTTAATATTGAGCATTTTTTTAATGAAAGCGATACGCATTATTTGCACTCTGTCACTGTTTCGCCATTAACGGTATCGTCAAATGCGACCAAAAACGAATATTTATATGAATTTGACAAGGTTAAATATAGCGACCCGTTAGAAGTTAAACGCGTTTTAAAACGATACTCTAAATTATCGGTGTATAAAGCGCTTGTTCAAACTACGAAAGAAGAAAAACCTTGGGGCGCGCTTACGGGTATTAGACCGACCAAGTTAGCGTACACGCAGTTAGAAAAAACCGGCGATTTTAAAAACTTTTTTTCAAGCGTTATGGGCGTTAGTGAAGATAAAATAAAACTTGTTGAAAGTATACTTTCTTCACAAAAGGGAATTTATAATACAGATAGTGATAACGCCGACTTTTTTGCAGAAATCCCGTTTTGTCCAACTAGATGCAGTTATTGTTCATTTATAACGGCAGATATGCGTAAAACGGCTAAACTTATTCCCGACTATGTGACAGCACTTGAAAAAGAAATTAAGAACGCTAAAAGTTTAGTTAAAAAATTGCGTAGCGTTTATATCGGTGGTGGCACGCCTGTTTCGTTAGAGTTAAAAGATTTAGAGCGCGTATTAAAAGCCATTGATTATTCGGGCGTTGAATACACCGTTGAGGCTGGTAGACCCGATTGCATTAACGAAGATAACTTAAAATTATTAAAGGATTACGGTGTAACGCGTATTTGCGTTAATCCACAAACTTTTAACGATAAAACCTTAGTTAAAATAGGCCGTAACCATACGGCAAAAGATATTTTCACTAAGTTTGAACTTGCTAAAAAATTCGGTTTTGATATCAATATGGATTTTATCGCAGGTTTGCCTGACGAAAACTTTTTAGACTTTAAAAACAGCATAGACACGGCAATTTCACTTAATCCTGAAAATATCACGGTGCATACGCTTTGCCTTAAAAAAGGTAGTGAGTTAAAGGAAGTTTCTGAAAGGCTTTCTGCTGGTGAAGTTCCTAAAATGGTAGAATACGCACACGCCGTTTTGCAAAATTCCGATTATAATCCGTATTATATGTATCGCCAAAAATACACGGCTGGCAATTTGGAAAATACCGGCTACGCCTTAAAGGGTAAAGAGTGTGTTTATAATATCGACATTATGGAAGAAATTTCTTCAAATATTGCGTGTGGTGCGCACGCCGTTTCAAAAGTCGTAATAAACGGGGGCGAAAGGATTGAAAGATACGCTTCGCCTAAAGATATCGTTACTTTTATAAATAAAGTTGACGAAATAATTCGCGCTAAAAAAGAGTTGTTTGAAAAAGAACTTAAGTTTTAATTATATTAAAAAATAAATAAAGCGTTAAAAAATAGTTTACAAATAAAAATTTATTTGTTATACTGTGTAAAGTAGCGTACCAATGGCGCAGTTAAGGGATAAACTCCAAACCCTATGCTTCGTTTTTGGTGAATTAATCCATATCAGGAGGTAATAAAATTATGGAAAAGGCTAAAAAACAAGAAATTATTCAAACCCACGCAAGACATGAAGGTGACACCGGTTCAGCAGAAGTGCAAATCGCGCTTTTAACCGAAAGAATTAATCACCTTAACTCACACCTTAAACAAAACCCTAACGACAACCACTCAAGACGCGGTCTTTTAAAGATGGTTGGTGAAAGAAGGGGCTTGCTCGATTACTTAAAATCAATCGACCTTGAAAGATATAGAGCAATCGTTGCTAAATTAGAATTGAGAAAATAATTCAAAAACGGGCGACAGTTTTTTTGTCGCCCGATTTTTCGTTAAAATTAAGGTTTAATTAGTCGTAAGACGGCAGTTTGCCGTTTCTAAAATAAATCAGAGTTTTTATAGGAGAAATGAAATGACAGAAACTTACAGAGAATTCAAAACCGTCATCGGCGGAAGAGAAGTCGTTGTTGAAACCGGCAAGTATGCTGAACAAACTAACGGCTCTTGTATCGTTCGTTGCGGTGACACGGTAGTTATGGTAAACGTTACCATGGCACCATCAGCTAAAGAAGGACAAGACTTCTTCCCACTTACCGTTGATTACCAAGAAAAGATGTACGCTATCGGTAAAATCCCAGGTGGTTTTACAAAGCGTGAAGGTAGAGCAAGCGATAAGGCTATCTTAACTTCAAGACTTATTGATAGACCACTTCGTCCGCTTTTCCCAAAAGGTCTTTTTAACGACGTAGTTGTAGTTGCAACTGCTTTATCGGTAGACCAAGATATTTCACCAGAACCGTTTGCTATGCTCGGCTCGTCTATCGCACTTGCTATTTCCGATATTCCTTGGGCTGGTCCTACTGGTTCGGTAGTAGTTGGTATCGTTGACGGTGAATACGTTATCAATCCAGATTTAAAACAAAGAGAAGTTTCTACTTTAGCACTTAACCTTTCGGGTACTAAAGACGCTATCATGATGGTAGAAGCAGGCTCGAAAGAAATTTCTGACGACGAAATGGTTGGCGCAATTTTATTCGGTCACGAAGAAATTAAGCGTCAATGCGCTTTCCAAGAAGAAATCGTTAACGCAATCGGTAAGAAAAAACTTGATATGGATTTATACCATATTCCAGAAGATATCGATAACGCAGTAAGAGAATTCGCTAGCGATATGCTTGATAAAGCACTTGATACTTTTGATAGACACGAAAGACAAGTTGGTCAAGACGCCGTTGAAAAGGCTACTTTAGAACACTTTGCTGAAATCTATCCCGAT
>JAGCMG010000151.1 GCA_017646555.1 Clostridia bacterium
GCTTATGCACGGTCTTACTAAATCTATCGCACAATACGGCGCTAAATACGGTGTTCGTTGCGTATGCGTTTCACCTGGGCCGGTGTTAACCCGCGCTAATATGGCTGGTATGAAAACGCTTATGGGTAGAGCGGCAGACCCGCAGGAAATAGTAGATTTATGTTTATTTATAGCGTCTGATAAAGGGCAATTCATAAACGGCGAAAATATTTTAATCGACGGCGGTAGAAACGCTATGGAAAGGGAAAAGTAAAATGGAAAATAAAGTAGCAATCGTAACGGGCGCATCAGTAGGTATAGGTAGGGCAACGGCACTAAAAATGGCGCAAAACAAAGCAAAGCTAGTTTTAGTTGACGTAAATGAAGAAAAACTTAAAGAAGTAGAAAAAGAAGTAACGGCTTTAGGTGCTCAATGCTTGTCTATCACTTTAGACGTATCTAACGAAAAGCAAGTGTATTCGGCAGTTGAAAAAGTAATAGAAAAATTCGGCAGGGTAGATATCTTAGTAAACAACGCTGCATTATGGCGCAATTTTGAACCGTTTATTGAAATCCCGTTTGAAAAGTGGGAAAAGTTTTTACAAATCAACGTAATGGGCGTGGTTTATTTTACTAAAGCCGTGCTTAAAGGTATGATTGAAAACGGCTATGGCAGAATAGTAAACGTAGCGTCGGTAGCAGGCGTATACGGTAACGCAAATATGAGTATGTATTCGGCAACCAAGGGCGCGGTAATTTCGTTTACAAAATCGCTCGCAAAAGAAGTGGCAGGTAGCGGTGTCATAGTTAACGCCGTTTCCCCAGGTACAGTTAGCCCGTCCGATAATTTGGACACCGATTATTATGAAGAAACCGACCGTTGCTATCGTGGTAGAACGGGTACGGCAATGGAAAACGCCGACCTAATTTGTTTCTTATCAAGTGAAAAGAACGGGTACGTGGTAGGGCAAAACATACAAATTGACGGTAGCCGAAGAATGGTGTAATTATGAAAAAGACATTTTTAGTAGGCGCGCCTTTTGTAACGGAAATGGTGCAAGCGCCAACCGTTTTAGGTGCGGAATATAAAATAAGAAACGCAGTTGCTTTTGGCGCAACGGCAATCGGCTTACAACTACACGTTATGGATAGGGAAGTGTACGATAAGGAAACTTTAACTAACCTTTTATCTTGTGCGGAAGATAGGCCCGTATATATAACCAACTACCGTGGTGATAAAAACCAAGGTAAATCCGACGAAACGTTGATGGAAGAGTTAATTAAAACGTTGGATTCGGGCGCAACTTTACTTGACGTAATGGGTGATACCTTCTGCCCGGCGGAAGACGAACTCACTATGGATGAAACGGCTATTAAAAAGCAAATGGAATTAATAAACCGTATTCATTCAAAAGGTGGGGAAGTTTTAATGTCTTCACACGTGCGTGTGTATAAAGAGCCTGAAACGGTATTAAAAATGGCGCTTGAACAACAACGCCGTGGGGCGGATATCGTTAAAATCGTAACGGGTGCAAATTCTACGGAAGAAGAACTTAAAAACCTTGAAATTTGCAACCTATTAAAAAAAGAATTAAAAGTACCGTTCTTGTTTTTATCAAACGGCACGCACAATTATTTGCATAGAACGATAGGCCCGTCTTTAGGGGTGTGTATGTGGTTGACTTTCAGCCAGTACGACGAAACCACCTATCTAGGTCCACCATTATTAAGTAACGTGTTAAAAATAAAAAGCGGATTAAAAATTTAAGAGGAATATATGAAAGCGGTATTAATTAAGGAAGATAAAAGTTTATCGTATGAAGAAGTACCTAATCCTATTATAAAGGAAGGCGAAGTTTTAATAGAAGTTCACGCAAGTGCGTTAAATAGAGCGGATTTGCTTCAAAGGGAAGGTAATTATCCACCCCCACCGGGCTGTCCTGAATGGCCGGGGCTTGAAGTAGCGGGCGTAATAAAGGAAGTAGCAAACGGCGTTACCGAATTTAAGGTAGGCGATAAAGTTTGCGCGTTACTTGGTGGTGGCGGTTATGCAGAATACGTTACCGTACCTGCGCAAATGGTTATGCCTATGCCAAAAGGCTTAAGTTTCGTTCAAGCATCCGCTATACCGGAAGTGTATATGACGGCGTACTTAAACTTATTTCACGTAGCCAATGCTAAAAAGGGCGAAACGTTGCTTGTAACGGCAGGCGGTAGTGGGTTAGCGTCGGCAATTATTCCTATGGCAAAAGCGTTTGGGTTAAGGGTAATAACTACCGTTCGTGGTAAGGAAAAGGCAAAGAAAATCGAATACCTTAATGCGGATTTAATTATTGAAACCACTTCCTGCGATTTAGCGGAAGAACTTAAAAAACAAGAAGAACAAGGACACCCCGTAGATATAGCAATTGACTGCTTGGGCGGTGCAGTTTTAGGCAAATGCTTAAAATACGTTGCAAGGGGTTGCAGATGGATACAAATTGCAACAC
Organism: Clostridia bacterium; assembly: GCA_017646555.1. Taxonomy (GTDB): domain Bacteria; phylum Bacillota; class Clostridia; order Christensenellales; family Borkfalkiaceae; genus UBA11475. The sequence goes on from JAGCMG010000151.1 coordinate 2,469, forward strand.
TCGCTGGCGATATTTCCGAAGTGGATTTTAGAAATATCTTCGTTAAAAATATTCGCATTATAGGCAGTACTTTAAGGAGTAAAACGCCTGAAGAAAAGGGAAAACTCTTAAAAGAATTAACCGAAAAGTTATGGCCTAAATTTGAAAGCGGAGAAATTGCACCGGAAATTTACAAAGTTTTACCAATAGAGCAAGCGGACGAAGCACAGCAAACTTTATACCGCGGTGAAAATATCGGTAAAGTCGTAATGACGGTTAAAAACTAAAAAAAAACAAAAAGCACCCACTTGGGTGCTTTTTACGTATAACGGTGTTGTGAAAGTTAATCAAAAAAGATTGTTACGGCTACGCTTGCAATAGCAAAAGAGATACGTTCGGCTCGTTATATTGGCGATGTATAACAATGCGTGGTAAATAATAACTAGAATAAACTACCGTTATACTGACCAAGCGTAGTGCGTGGAAGTATCTAAAATAATAATGTTTTTTTAATATAATATAACTTCTTGCCAACAATATACACTCCACCACCCACCACGCACCGCGTGGTGGGTGGTGGGGAGAAAGATAAAAAATAAAGAGAGAACGGTGTAGGTAAAAGCGGGAATAAAAACAAAATATTCCCCACCCCGCTGTACGGGGTGAGGGTGGAAAAGAGCCTTTTATAAAACAAAGAAAAATAGATGATAAATATACTAATCAAAAGCTACACCCCGCCACACAACGTAGGGTATAAGAAAAAATAATTAAAATAAGAAAGAAAACAAAAATAAAAGAAAGAGAGTATAAAGATATAAACTGCTAAACCCACTCTCACCTCCGCGTTGCGGGGTGAGAGTGGGGAAATGAGCTTTTATCAAAATATAAAATTAGATAAGCAAAACGACGCTAATCCCCCCACCACGCACCGCGTGGGGGGGGGTAAGAGAAAAAATATATTTGATTTAGTATGTGATATATGTGGTGTGTTATTTGGTAAAGAGTGTAAATAAAAAATTTATATTTAAATTTAAAAAGTAGATTGTTACGGCTCACTAGCGTTCGCTCACAATGACAAGGCGGTGTAAAGAAGGTAATAAAACAACTGTCATATTGAGCAAGGTCGTTTTGTGACCGCGGAACGTATCTAAAAATAACCGCGTCATACAGACAAGGCAAAAGTAAGGCAATTATATAAAAAGAACAGTTTATTTAATATTCCATATGGCAAAAAATTGCTTTTTTGTAGTTAAGCAAAAAAAATTAAAAAAAGTATAACAAAATTCTTTACGCAATAAAAAAATAGTGGTAAAATAGCAATAGAATTTAATTTTACGGAGGCTGTTTTATGGCTATCAAAAACGAATATCTTTTATCCGTTTTAGAAACGGTTAAAAAAAGAAATCAAGGCGAACCAGAATTTATTCAAGCAGTTACGGAAGTTTTCACTTCTTTAGAACCTGTTATTGAAAAAAGACAAGATTTAATTGATGCAGGCGTTATCGACCGTATCGTTGAACCTGAAAGACAAATTTTCTTTAGAGTTCCTTGGACTGACGACAACGGTAAACAACACGTTAATCGTGGTTTTAGAGTACAATTCAACTCTGCAATCGGACCATATAAGGGCGGTATTAGATTCCATCCGTCAGTATACTCGGGTATCATCAAATTTTTAGGTTTTGAACAAATCTTCAAAAACAGTCTTACCACGCTTCCTATGGGTGGCGCAAAAGGTGGTGCAGACTTCGACCCGAAAGGCAAATCTGATAACGAAATCATGAGATTCTGTCAATCGTTTATGAACGAACTTTATAAATACATCAGTGCTGATATCGACGTTCCTGCAGGTGATATTGGTGTAGGCGCAAGAGAAGTTGGTTATATGTTCGGTCAATACAAGAAACTCAAAAACTGTTGGGAAGGCGTTTTAACCGGTAAAGGTTTAACCTACGGTGGTTCACTCGTTAGAAAACAAGCAACCGGCTACGGTCTTTGCTACTTCACCAAAGAAATGCTCACTGCTAACGGTATGAGTTTTGAAGGTAAAACCGTATTAGTATCAGGTTCAGGTAACGTTGCTATTTACGCTTGCGAAAAGGCAACTGAATTTGGCGCAAAAGTAGTTGCTATGTCAGATAGTAACGGCTACATTTACGATAAAGACGGTATCGACCTTGCGCTTGTTAAACAAATCAAAGAAGTTGAAAGAAAGCGTATTAAAGAATACGCTGATAGAAAACCTGGCGCAGTTTACGCTGAAGGTTGCAAAGGCATTTGGACTATTCCTTGTGATATTGCTCTTCCATGTGCAACCCAAAACGAAATCGACGGCGAATCGGCACAAATTCTTGCTAAAAACGGCTGTAAAGTTGTTTCTGAAGGCGCAAATATGCCTTCTACTCCTGAAGCAATCGACGCTTACTTTGCAAACGGCATGCTCTACGGCCCTGCAAAAGCAGCGAACGCAGGTGGCGTAGCAACCAGTGGTCTTGAAATGTGTCAAAACAGCATGAGATATTCTTGGACTGCTGAAGAAGTTGACGAAAAACTTCAAAGAATTATGAAAGACATCTTCGCATCTTGCGACAAGTATTCTAAAGAATACGGTATGCCATGCAACTATATGGCAGGCGCAAATATCGCAGGCTTCTTGAAAGTTGCTGAAGCAATGATGGCTCAAGGCGCTGTGTAAAAACAATTTAAAAAACAAAAAAGCAAGGGTACGTACCCTTGCTTTTTTATATTTGTTAAAATTATTTTACTATCATTTGGCAAGTTCTCATTGAAGATAGCGCCGTTTGTTTGCTTTCTTCACTAACGCCAGCCGTGGCGTTTTCTTCAATAATAATCGTTGTATCAGGCAAACTTGCTTTTATTAACATTGCGTTTGAAATGACGCAAATATCCGTGCAAAGCCCTATTAAAGTAACACTTTCGATTTTTTCAACTTCGTTAGCATTTTTTAGTAAAGTTGCTAACTTTTCACTACCGAAAGTTGGCTTATCTATCACGGCTGATTTAAGCGCGTAATATTTAAGTTCGTCAATAATTTGATAGCCGAAAGTATCTTTTATACAATGTTTAATCGGTAAATTTTTGCCTTCTAACGTGTCAAGGTAATCTTCGTTATGCGTGTCGCGTGTAAAAATCACCGTCTCTCCGTTTGAAAAAGCAAGTTTTACTCTATCTACAACGGCAGGAACAATATTTTTCGCCATTTCGCTACCGAGCGTGCCCGAAACGAAATCGTTTTGCATATCAACCACTATTAAAAAGTTTTGCATAAAATCCTCCTATTTAGTCAAATCCACAAATTCGGCTTGTAAAAAATCTTTTAATTTTACGGGGTTTACAATAATTTGAACACCCCTAACGCCTGCGCTTATATAAATTTGTTCAAACAAAATAGCCGTTTCGTCAATAAAGGTCGGAAACTTTTTCTTCATACCGATGGGCGAACACCCTCCACGAACATACCCAGTTAAGGGAAGAAGTTCTTTAACGGCTATAAGTTCAACGCGTTTTTCCTTGCTAACGGTAGCGCATTTTTTCAGGTCGAGTTCGTCGTTAACAGGTATAACGAATACTTTTATATCGCCTTTATCGGACTTTGTAACTAAAGTCTTAAACATAATTTCGGGCTCAATATTTAGCATTTTAGCAGCATGAACGCCCGACAAATCGCTTTCGTCAACTTCGTAAGAAGAAGTAGAGTATTCAATTTTAGCAACCTCAAGCGCGCGCATTGCGTTGGTTTTAGGTAATTTATTCATATTTGTATTTTATCAAAAAATCTTGAGATTTTCAAGTCAATATTGACATAAAAAAGGTAGTGTGTTATAATAATTGAGATAAAAAGGGGGAGAGTGTTATGAAAAAAATCAGTTATAAAATTTATCCTAATCAAAAAACGACTTGCTTAACTTTTTCTTACGACGATGGCGAAACTAACGATATACGCCTATCGGCATTACTTAAAAAGTATGGTTTTAAGGGGACGTTTAACTTAAATTCAAGCAATCTCGGCAAACCTAAATATATTACCGAAGAAGACGTAAAAAACTTGGTTAAAGACGGTTTCGAAATAGCCGTTCATAGTGTAACTCACCCGTTTTTAGAAACTTTGGCGATAGAACATATCACGGCAGAAGTTTTAGAAGATAAACGTGCGCTTGAAAGAATTACGGGCACTATTATAACGGGTATGGCGTATCCTTTCGGCACTTATGATGAACGCGTAAAAGAAGTGTTAAAAGCGTGTGGAATAAAATATGCAAGGACGGTTAAGTATAACGGATTTAATTTCCCAGCCGACTTTTTAGAGTGGCACGTAACTTGCCATCATAACGATTTGGATAAGGTTTCAATAGATAACTTAAGGTACTCAAACATATTATACGTATGGGGGCATTCTTACGAATTTAGAACGGAAGAAGACTGGCAAAAGTTTGAAAACAACTTAAAACGCGTGCACGATAACGGAAGTTTTTGGTGTGCGACTAACGGTGAAATTTACGAATATATAACGGCGCAAAGAAATTTAATATTTAATGCTGATTTAACGGCTGTATATAATCCGTCGGCAATAACTGTTTATATAATAGTTGACGGCACGGTAGTAGAACTCCCATCAGGGAAGACAGTTAGCATTTAATAGGAAAACTAAATAAATTTAAAATAAAAAAGCAACCAAACGGTTGCTTTTATTTTTCATTAACCTGAAATGATGTGAGTAACTTCGCCTGCTTCTTGTTCCATATGGTAAGCAAGATAACTTCTCAATCTCTTTGGAAATTTGATTTTAGTAAGGTCAATATCCCAGTGGCCAATTACGTCAACGGTAACGGTGCCGTATTTTAAGATTCTTTGGAAGAAACTTTGGTGAATTTCAACTTGACGGATACCGATAAATACCGATTGTCTTTCGTGTCTTGCGAAAACACCTGATTTTTGAACTACTTTATCGTCATAAAATTCAACTTTATCACATTTAAGAACGATGATTTTGCAAATAACGATAATAAAATAGAGAGCAAGTACTGCTACTGCGCCGATAAGAGTATATGTATTGATTGCGCCTGTAATAATGATAGGAGCAACTGCTAAAGCAGCGGCTATAACTACCACGATTAAAGTCGGCCAAAATTTAAGTGCTGCCCAAGCGCTCTTTTTTGCTACGTAATTAGGTTTCATATTTTCCTCCACAATGGAATATCTCTTGTATTATATACTACAAAAATAAATATGTCAATGAAATTAGTTAATTTTTACGCTTTATTTTAATAAAATAAAGGAAATTTTAGGTAAAAATGTTGATTAAAAACTAATTTTACGCGTTTAGCAAGCCGTTTTTCGATAAAAATTCGTTTACAACTCGTTCGTATTTATCGGGCTCAGTTAAATAAGAAAGCGCGTGTCCGGCATCTTTAAATAAGCAAAGAGTAACTTTTTCGGGGTTAATTTGCGCTAATTTTTCACTCATTTTAACGGGAACAAACCCGTCCTTTTCGCCGTGGAAAATAAGAATAGGAATATCACATTTACTTATTTGCGTTAAAGGTGTAGGGGAAGAAAGATTAAATCTACCGAAAATTAAACCCGATAATTTAACCAAAAAATAGGTCGGATTAATCGGTAAGCGCATATTTTTAATAGTGTTTTTAATAACGTCTTCTGCGCTTGAAAAAGGACTATCTGCAATAATGGCTTTAACGTTTTTTGGCAAATTTTCGCCCGAAGCCATAAGTACCGTCGTTGCGCCCATTGATACGCCCGAAATTATGATTGGTACGGTTTCACCATACCGTTGTATAGCAAAATCGACCCATTTAAGCGCGTCAAAGCGTTCTTTAACGCCAAAAGTTATGGTATTTGAGCCACTTTCGCCGTGTGCACGTTGGTCGATTAAAATTACGTTATGCCCACTCTTTTTTGCTAAATAAAAGCCACCACACATATCTCTAAAAGCACTGCCACGATAACCGTGGAAAAGTATTTGAACGGGTGCGTTTTTATAAAAATCGTAAACTTTCGCGTGTAGTTTGATTTTATCGTGAGATAATATATAAACTTTTTCGCACGGTTCGTTTTTAATCTTTTCTGCAAGGTTTTTAGTTATTTCAATGCAGTCGTTAAAATGCGCTTCCTTACTCATATCGTAAACTGCAAGTTTTTTAGAGCGCGCAAAAGTTTTAAGGTAAGAAAATAATAAAACGGCAAATATTAAAATGAAAACAGTTAATAAAATTAAAAAAATAATCATTGTAAATCCTTAATAAAAATTTTGCCTTTAAGTAAAAAGATTATACTATAAATCTATTAAAATTTCAATCAAAAAACAAAAAAGCCCACTAACGTTAGTCGGCTTTTTAAGTTTAATCGTTTATTTTTCAAAAAGAGGGGTAGAGAAATATCTTTCAGCAGTATCAGGAAGTACCGTTAAAACGGTTTTGCCTTTGCCTAACTTTTTAGCAAGTTTAATCGCCGCTGCAACGTTAGTGCCACTGCTTATGCCACATAATATACCTTCTTTTGAGGCAAGGTCTTTTGAAGTTTGCAACGCTTCTTCGTCTTTGATAATGCAAACGTCGTTAAAAAGGGTTTGGTTTAAGATTGCTGGAATAATACCGTCGCCTATACCCATTTGAATATGCGTACCGATAGAGCCACCCGATAAAATAGCGGCGTTTTCAGGTTCAACAGCCCAAATAACGATATTAGGATTTTTTTCTTTTAAAGTTTCGCCGATACCCGTAATCGTGCCACCCGTACCGATGCCTGAGCAGAACCCGTGAATAGGTTTACCAACCTGCGCTAAAATTTCGGCACCAGTGCCTTTTCTTTGAATTTCAGGGTTAGCAGGGTTTTCAAATTGTTGTGGTACGAAAACGTTTTTATCTTCGGCTTTCATTTTAAGTGCAAGTTTAAGACACTCTTCAATACAAAGCCCGATATTGCCGTTGTCGTGAACTAAAATAACTTCTGCCCCGTATTGATTGACTAACTTGCGTCTTTCTTCGCTAACGGAATCAGGCATAATAATTTTAACCTTATAGCCCTTAACAGCGCCAACCAACGCTAAACCGATACCTTGGTTACCACTAGTTGGTTCAACGATAACTGAATTTTCGTTAAGAAGTCCTTTTCTTTCTGCGTCTTCAATCATATTGAGTGCAGTACGCGTTTTGATAGACCCACCGACGTTAAGCCCTTCAAACTTAACTAAAATTTCAGCGTCGTTTTCACCTACCATACGATTAAGTTTTATAATCGGTGTGTTACCGATTGCTTCAAGAATATTTTTACAAATCATAACAAGCCTTTTTAGTAATATGCTAAAAATTGAGAAAAAGTTAAACGCTTTCTAAAAAATAAGTCCCCCGTGGGACTTATTTGGTGTGGGTAACAGGACTTGAACCTGCACGGTTGCCCATAAGCGTCTGAAACTTACGCGTCTGCCAGTTCCGCCATACCCACTTAAAGTAAATGGAGCAGGTGAAGGGAATCGAACCCTCGAATGCTGCTTGGGAAGCAGCCATTTTACCATTAAATTACACCTGCAAAATCACACGCTCATATAGTATAGCAATAAAATCGTCAAAAGTAAATTGAAATAGCGTAAAAAATTTTTTTTGAGTTATTGCAAAACGGCAAATTATATTGTATAATAGTTAAACGATAGTTAAATATTTTAAGGAAAGGGTATAGTTATGGCTTTATTTTCCAAAATAATAGAATGGAGCGATAGTTCTAAAGATACGCTCGTTTACAAATATCCACTTGCAAAAGCAGGTAGGGAACTCAATAATAAAAGTAAACTTATCGTAAGGGAATCGCAAGAAGCAATTTTTGTTCACAAAGGTCAAATTTGCGATATTTTCCCTGCTGGCACTTACAATTTAGGGACGGAAATTTTTCCTATTTTAAGTAAACTTGCTGGCTGGCGTTACGGTTTTCAAACGCCTATCACTTGCGATATTTACTATATCAACACCAAACAATTCCCAGATATGAAGTGGGGTACGACCAACCCTATTATTATTCGCGACCCAGAGTTTGGTATGGTAAGGGTTAGGGGCTACGGTGCGTATTCGTTTAAGGTTGATAATTGTGAAATCTTCCTTAAAGAACTTTTCGGCACTAACTCGTCTTTTGAAACCGACGATATAACGGGTTGGCTTAAAACCACGCTCGTTAGTTATATTACCGACGCTATCGGCGAAAGCAAGGTTTCCGTTTTAGACCTTGCTGGAAACACGCTTGAATTTAACGAAATTATAAAAAGAAACGTTCAAGAAAAATTCAAAGAACTCGGCTTAAAACTCGTTAATTTCGTTATAGAAAATCTTTCACTTCCACAAGAAGTTGAAAAGAGAATTGACGAACGCAGTGGTTACGGTATTTTGGCTGGCGCAACCGATACTATGATGAAAGTTGCCGCTGCTGAGGCTATGAAAAACGCTGCTAAAAACGAAGGCGCTGGTGGTGCTTTTATGGGTGCTGGCGTTGGTGTTGGTGCAGGAGTTGGAATAGGTCAAATGTTTGCTGACGCTATGCGTACCACTAATGAAAAGCCACAAAAACAAGTGGATGAAACGACTTGTCCTTCTTGTGGGGCAAGCATTAGTAAAACGGCAAAATTCTGTCCTGAATGTGGTCAAAAAATGGCCGTTCAAAAGTTTTGCGTAGAGTGTGGAAGTAAACTTTCAGTAAACGCAAAATTCTGTCCTGAATGTGGGGCAAAACAATAAAATGGAAGTATGCGTTATGCGCTATTTTGCGTATAACGGTTAAAAATTAAAGGTAAAAAAGGAGAAAATTATGGAAAAGAAAATCACTGCTGAAACTAAAATCTTCGACGCGCTTGAAATCAACCCAAACGCAGGTGAAATTTTAATGTCTTACGGTATGCATTGTTTAGGTTGCGCGCTCGCACACGGCGAAACCGTTGGTGAAGCGGCTGACGTTCACGGTGCTGACCTTGAAAAGATGCTTGAAGAACTTAACGATATCGAATAATTTTTGAGATGGACGAAGTCAAAAACGGTGCTGAAAACAAACAAGTTTTAACCGAAAACGAACAATGCCCGAACTGTGGCAACAACTTAAAATTCGACCCAAAAACGCAAAGTTTATATTGTGAGTATTGTGAAACTTCGGTTGCAATAAATCAAAATTTCGCGTACGAAGAAAAGGACTTAAACTTAGGCGTTTTAGAAGAGTGCGACTGGCAAGAAGTTGCGCGTGCTTTTGAGTGCGAAAATTGTGGGGCAAGGGTAGTTCTTGATAAAAATGAAAGAGCGTCGAATTGCCCGTTTTGTAACACTCCACACGTAGTTGACGGCAAGGCTTACGCAGGGGTTAAACCGAACGTTGTCGTTCCGTTTTCCGTTTCGCAAGAGCAAGCGTCGGAAAGTTTGACTAAATGGGCGAAGAAAAAGTTTTTCGCTCCGTCCAAATTTAAAAAGAAATTTTCGCCTGAAAACTTAAAGGGCGTGTATATGCCGTGCTTTACTTTCGATAGCAATACTTTTTCGACTTATCACGGCAGAATAGGCAATCGCTACACGCGAACCGTTGGCTCGGGTAAAAATCGCCGTACCGAAAGTTATATCGTTTGGCGTACGATAAGTGGTAATTTTTCGTATTTTTTCGACGATATAACGATAACTGCCGGTGATAAACTTAGCGACGATAACCTTAAAAAGACGGGTGGATTTCCGTCTGAAAACAACCGCGTTTACGACGATAAGTATTTGTACGGATTTATGGCGTACGCAAAAACGCGTAGGGTAGACGATTGTTGGGCGCAAGCAAGGGGCGAAATGGATGCAAGGCTTAAAAGATTGATTTTAAATCAGTATTCCTATGACGTGGTCGATTACGTAAGGGTTACTACTAAGCATTCTAACGCAAGATATAAGCATACGCTTGTTCCTGTGTACGTGGGGAATTTTAAATACGGCAAGAAAGATTACAATTTTATTTCTAACGGCGTAACTTCAAAGTGTGATGGCAAAACGCCCGTTTCACCGATAAAAGTTAGCGTATTCAGTCTTTTTATTGCAGGAATTTTAGCGCTTTTGTATTTTTTATTGTTCACTTAAAAGGCAAAAAACACAAGATATTGCTTATTTTTTAGGTCTTGACCACAATCGCGAAAATATTTTTAAAATTTAATAAAAAACCGTTGAAAATTTGTTGACATAGTTTTGGATATTATGTATAATATACGGGCTGTGTGAAATGGGATTGACTTAGGAAGTTACTTAATCCGTTAACCCAAACGGAAGATAATTCCTAACGACAAATGTGGAAGCAAGACTTCTGCGACTAACTTCGGGTAAGAATTAGCGGTCATTCGCAGCGACTTAAAATAGTTTAAGTATCGGCGAATGATTTTTTATTGCTTATTGCTCGACACACACGGCAAAGTATACACAAAAACGTTAGTATAAAAAGGAGAGAAACATGGCAAGTCAAAAAATCAGAATTAAACTCGTGTCTTACGACCACGAAATGGTAGACCAAGCAGCAACAAGAATTGTTGAAACGATGAAGAAAGCCGGCGCAAAGATTTCCGGTCCTATTCCACTTCCTACCGAAAAAGAAGTAGTAACTATCTTACGCTCACCACACAAGTATAAAGATAGTAGAGAACAATTCGAAATCAGAACGCACAAGCGTTTAATCGATATCTACTCACCAAACGTTAAGTTATTAGACAGCATTCACTTACCAGCAGGTGTAGATATTAAAATTAAACTCTAATTTGTAGGGTTTAAACATTATTTAAATAATAGGCAGTAATTCGCGACGCCGTAACACAGCAAATCCCACGGCAAAGCGGTTAACAAAAAAGGCTGGCGCTTACCTTAAAAGCGCAAAATAAGAACAAAGGTAAATATTTTTGGAGGTGAACTTTATCTATGAATAAAGCAATCATTGGTAGAAAGTTGGGAATGACTCAATTATTTGCACAAGACGGCAAAGTTATTCCTGTAACGGTAGTGGAAGCAGGTCCGTGCCCAATCGTACAAGTTAAGACGGCAGAAAAGGACGGCTACACGGCAGTAAAACTCGGTTTTGACGAAGTGAACGAAAAAGTTCTTTCAAAACCTGCACTTGGTCAATTCAAGAAAGCAGGCGTAAAACCACAAAGAGAACTCAAGGAGTTCAGAGTAGAAGACGCAAGCGCATACGCAGTAGGTCAAGAAGTAAAGGCTGACGTGTTTGCAGTAGGCGACAAGGTAGACGTAACTGGTTTAACCAAAGGTCACGGTTATACCGGCGCAATCAAAAGATGGAATACCCACAGACTTAAAGAAACGCACGGTGTAGGCCCTGTACACAGATCAGTAGGTTCTATGGGCGCAAACAGCACCCCATCCCGCGTATTCAAGGGTAAAAAGATGGCAGGTCAATATGGTCACGAACAAGTAACCATACAAAATCTCGAAATAGTAAAAGTCGACGTTGAAAGAAACGCAATCTTAATCAAAGGTGCGGTTCCAGGCCCAGTTAAAGGCATCGTAACGATTAAAGCAACCGTTAAATAAGGAGAAAAATCATGCAAGTTAAATTATTTGATATGACCGCTAAGGAAGTTGGCGAATTAACCTTAAACGACCAGTTGTTCGATATCGAATACAACGAAGCCGTTATTCACCAAGCAATCGTAACCCGTCTTGCAAACGAAAGACAAGGTACGAAGAGCACTCTTACCAGAAGTGAAGTAAGAGGCGGTGGCATTAAGCCTTGGAGACAAAAAGGTACTGGTAGAGCAAGACAAGGTTCAATCCGTTCACCACAATGGATTCACGGTGGCGTGGTATTTGCACCAAAGCCAAGAGACTTCTCAAAGAAGATGAACCTCACCGCTAAAAGAGTAGCAATGTTCTCTGCTTTATCACAAAAAATCCGTGATAACGAAGTTATTTTCGTTGACGCACTCGTAAGCGAAAATGGTAAAACCAAAGAAGTTGTAAGTTTCTTAAAAGCATTTGGTCTTGAAAAGACGGTACTTTTCGTAATGGATAACTCTGACGAAAAGGTATTAAGAGCAAGCGCAAACATTAAAGCAGTAAGCACTATCCCAGCAGAACAAATCAACACTTACGACATCGTAAAGAACGCTAAAGTAGTAATCACTGCAGGCGCAATTGCAAAAATCCAGGAGGCTTATGAAGTATGAGAGCACACGATATAATCATTAAACCTATCCTTTCGGAAAAAAGCTACGCAGGTATTGCTGATAAAAAATACACTTTCGTAGTTGCAAAAAACGCTAACAAAACCGAAATCAAACTCGCTGTTGAAGAAATCTTCGGCGTAAAGGTAGAAAAGGTAAACACCGCAAACGTAGACGGTAAAATGAGAAGAATGGGCGCGCACCAAGGTCTTACCCCGTCTTACAAGAAGGCTGTCGTTCAACTTAAGAAAGACAGCAAATCAATCGAATTCTTCGATTCCTTATCTTAATTAGGAGGAATTAAATCATGGCAGTTAAAAGATATAAGCCGACGTCGCCTGCTCGCCGTTTCATGACGGTTCACTCGTACGACGAAATCACGGCTAAAAAACCAGAAAGATCTCTTATCGAAGATCAAAGAAAGAGCGGTGGTAGAAACGCTACCGGCCGTATCACCGTAAGACATATCGGTGGCGGTAATAGACGTAAATACCGTATTATTGACTTTAAGAGAGATAAAGTTGATATTCCGGCAACCGTAAAAACTATCGAATACGACCCAAATAGAAGCGCTAATATCGCACTCGTATGCTATGCAGACGGCGCAAAGAGATACATCCTTGCACCAGTAGGTCTTAACGTAGGCGATAAGATTATCAGCAGTACTACTGCAGATATCAAAGCAGGTAACGCATTACCACTTGAAAACATCCCAGTTGGTACCATGGTTCACAACATTGAAATGCAACCGGGTAAAGGCGGTCAAATCGCGCGTTCAGCAGGTATGGCAGCACAACTTATGGCTAAAGAAGGTAAATACGCAACCATCAAAATGCCATCAGGCGAAATGAGATATATTCTCGCAACCTGTAAGGCAACTATTGGTCAAGTAGGTAACTTAGAACACGAAATCATCAGAATCGGTAAAGCAGGTAAAACTCGTCATATGGGTATCCGTCCTACCGTTCGTGGTGTGGTAATGAACCCTTGCGATCACCCTCACGGTGGTGGTGAAGGTAAATCACCTATCGGTCACCCAGGTCCACTTACTCCATGGGGTAAGCCAGCACTTGGTTACAAGACAAGAAAACGCAAGAAATCTTCTTCGAAGATGATTGTTACGAGAATAAATTAAGGAGGATAGCAGAACATGTCAAGAAGTGTCAAGAAAGGACCTTACGTGGAAGCAAGATTGCTTAAAAGAGTACAGGAACTTAATGAAAAGAACGATAAGAAAGTTTTAAAGACTTGGTCAAGAGCGTCTACTATTTTCCCTGAAATGGTAGGTCATACTATCGCCGTATACGACGGTAGAAAACACGTTCCCGTATACGTTACTGAAGATATGGTAGGTTGCAAACTCGGTGAGTTCGCGCCAACCAGAACGTTCAAAGGACACGCCGGTGAAAAATCGACGGGTGCTAGATAATGGAGGTCTATTATGGCTAAGAATATGAAAGAAAAAGCGATTAAACGCGAAGAAAATAGAGATAAAAGACCTATGGCAATCGCTAAACACGTAAGAATTTCACCTTACAAGGTAAGAATCGTTCTTAACCTTATTAGAGGTAAGAGTTACGCTGAAGCGGTAGCAATTTTAACCTACACACCGAAATCTGCATCTGAACCAATTAAGAAAGTTCTTATGTCGGCAGCAGCAAATGCAGAACACAATCTCGGTATGAGCAAAGACAATTTATACGTAGCAGCATGCTTTGCTGACCAAGGTTCAACCTTAAAAAGAGTTCAACCGGTTTCAAAGGGCAGAGCGTACAGAATCTTAAAGCGCACCAGTCACATCACCGTGATTTTGGATGCAAAAGCGTAAGGAGGACGATATGGGACAAAAAGTTAATCCACACGGCTTAAGAGTCGGCATCATTAAAGATTGGGACACCCAATGGTACGCTCCTAAAAAAGATATTGCTAAATATCTTAAAGAAGATAACGTTATTCGTACCGCTTTAAAGAAAAAGTATTATCAAGCTGCAATCAGCAAAATCGTTATCGAACGTGCTGCACAAAGACTTATCGTAACCATGCACACTGGTAGACCAGGCGTACTTATCGGTAAAGCAGGCGCAGAAATCGAAATTATCAAAGCAACCATCGCAAAACTCACTGGTAGCAAGCAAATTTCTATCAATATCGTAGAAGTTAAACGCCCAGATTGCGACGCACAATTAGTTGCTGAATCAATCGCTGCTCAACTTGAAAAGAGAGTATCTTTCAGAAGAGCAATGAAACAATCCATTTCCCGTTCAATGAGAAGCGGTGTAAAGGGTATCAAAGTAATGATTAGCGGTAGACTTGACGGCGCAGAAATCGCGCGTTCGGAAAGCCACCACGAAGGTTCTATTCCGCTTCAAACCTTAAGAGCGGATATTGATTACGGCTTTGCAGAAGCACACACCACCTTCGGTGTTATCGGTATCAAAACCTGGATTTATAAGGGTGAAGTTATCGGCCGTAGCAAAAAAGCTGTAGAAGGAGGCCAAGCATAATTATGTTAATGCCTAAAAGAGTAAAAAGAAGAAGAGTTCACCGCGGTAGAATGACTGGTAAATGCACCAAGGGTAATACTATTGCATACGGTGAATACGCACTCGTAGCAATGGAACCGGCTTGGATTAAGTCAAACCAAATCGAAGCAGCCCGTGTTGCTATGACAAGATTTATCAAGAGAGGCGGTAAAGTATGGATTGATATTTTCCCGCACAAACCAATTACCAAAAAGCCAGCGGATAGCCGTATGGGTAGTGGTAAAGGTTCGGTAGAATACTGGGTAGCAGTAGTTAAACCAGGCAGAGTAATGTTCGAAATGTCAGGTATTGACGAAGCAATCGCTAAAGAAGCAATGCGACTTGCTGCTCACAAGTTACCAATTAAAACCAAGTTCGTTAAAAAGAGCGATATGGTTAAAAATACTACGGAAGGAGATGCAGAATAATGAAAGCGAAAGAACTTCAAGGTTTATCAGTTGCTGAACTCAACACAAAACTTGCGGAACTCAAAGAAGAATTATTCAATCTTCGTTTCCGTCATGCAACCGGACAGCTTGAAAATCCGGTGTCTTTAAGAAACTGCCGTCGTGAAATCGCAAGAGTACAAACGATTATCCGTCAGAAAGAATTAAAGGCGTAAGGAAGGTGCAATATGGAAAGAAATCTCAGAAAAGAAAGAATCGGTATTGTAGTATCGGATAAAATGGATAAAACGGTAGTAGTTGCTATCGAAGAAAGATTCAAGCATCCGCTTTACAAAAAGACAGTAAAAAAGACTCACAAATTTAAAGCACACGATGAACTCAACGCATGTGGCGTAGGCGATAAAGTATTAATCGTTGAAACCAGAAAACTCTCTAAGGACAAGAATTGGAGAGTAGCCGAAATCATCGAAAAGGCGAAGTAATAGGAGGACGACATGATACAACCACAGACTATATTAAAAGCTGCTGATAACTCAGGCGCTAAAGAACTCATGTGCATCAGAGTCCTCGGTGGCTCGTTCAGAAGAACAGGCAACATTGGCGACGTTATCGTATGTAGCGTAAAGAGCGCAACCCCAGGTGGCGCTGCTAAAAAAGGTAAAGTATACAGAGCGGTAATCGTAAGAAGCAAGAACGGCATCAGACGTCCGGACGGCACTTACATCAGATTTGATGAAAATGCAGCGGTAATTATCGACGGCAACAAACAACCTATCGGTACCCGTATCTTTGGACCTATCGCAAGAGAACTTCGTGACAAGGATTATATGAAAATTATTTCCCTTGCACCGGAAGTTTTATAAGGAGAAGCGTTATGAAGATTAAGAAGAACGATAAAGTTTTAGTAATCACGGGCAAAGACGCAGGTAAGACCGCAAAGGTTTTAGTTGCAATGCCTAAAGCAAATAAAGTAGTAGTAGACGGCGTAAACGTACAAAAGAAACACGCTAAGGCAAGAAGCGCTAACCAAGTAAGCGAAATCAAATCACAATCAGGCGCTATCGACGTATCAAACGTAATGGTAGTATGCCCAACTTGTGACAAAGCAACCAGAGTAGCATACAAGGTTGAAGGCGACAAGAAAGTTAGAGTTTGCAAGAAGTGTGGCGCTCTCTTAGACGTAGCCGAAGTTAAAGAAGTTAAAAAGGCTGCTAAAAAGGCTACTAAAAAAGCAGATGCTACCGAAGCAACTGAAAAGAAACCAACTACCAGAAAGAGAACTACCAAAAAGGTAGAAGCGCCAGCAGAAGATGCTAACGCTTAATAACGGGAGGAGAAATAATTATGGCAGAAAAAACTGTGAATAGAGTAAAAGCCCGTTATCAAAACGAGGTAATGGCTTACTTAAAAGAAAAATTCAATTACAACAACGTAAATGAAATTCCTAAACTTGTAAAGATTACCATCAACACTGGTTTAGGCGACGTAAAAGATAATGCAAAGAGCGTTCAACAAGCGGTTGAAGAACTTAAGACTATTGCAGGTCAAAAGCCTTATCAAACCCAAGCAAGAAAATCTATCGCAAACTTCAAAGTAAGAGAAGGTATGGTAGTAGGCGCTAAAGTTACTTTAAGAAGTGACAGAATGTACGAATTCTTTGATAAACTCGTATCAATCGCACTTCCAAGAGTTAGAGACTTTAGAGGCGTTCCTACCAAATCATTCGACGGTAGAGGCAACTATGCGCTCGGTATTAAAGAACAACTTATTTTCCCAGAAATTTCATACGACCAAGTAGAAAAAGTAAGGGGTTACGACGTTTGTTTCACCACGACCGCTAAAACGGACGAAGAAGCATACGAACTCTTAAAGGCACTCGGTATGCCTTTTGCAGCGAAGTAAGGTAGGAGGATATAACAATGGCTAAAAAAGCAATGATAAATAAACAACAAAAGCCTGCGAAGTTTTCTACCAGAGCGTACACTAGATGCAGCATTTGTGGTAGACCACACGCTGTATTAAGAAAATACGGTATTTGCCGTATATGTTTTAGAAACTTGGCGTATAAGGGTGAAATCCCTGGCGTTAAAAAGGCAAGTTGGTAATAAGGGAGGAATTAAAAATGACAGACGTTATAGCAGATATGCTTACCAGAATCCGTAACGGACTTATGGCAAAACACGAAACGGTAGAAATCCCCGCATCCAACACCAAAAAAGCTATCGCAGATATTCTTTTAAGAGAAGGCTACGTAGCTGACGTTAAGATTGTGGAAGGCGTTCAAGGCACCATAGTAATCACTCTTAAATACACCGCTAACGGCGCAAAAGTTATTAGTGGCTTAAAGAGAGTAAGTAAACCGGGTCTTCGCGTATACGTAGGTTGCGACGAAATCCCAAGCGTTTTAGGTGGTTTAGGTATTGCAATCCTTTCTACCTCAAACGGCATTATGACAGATAAAGAAGCAAGAAAAGCACACCAAGGTGGCGAAGTTCTTGCGTACATTTGGTAAGGAGGTAATCGGTATATGTCAAGAATAGGTAAATTACCGGTTGCAATCCCTGCCGGTGTAACGGTTGAAGCAAAAGACAGCGTAATCACCGTAAAAGGCCCAAAAGGCACTTTAACCCAAGATTACGATGCAGCAAACATCACCGTTAAAGTTGAAGGCGCAGTAGCAACCGTTACTCGTGCTAACGACGACAAAGAAATTAGAGCAAAGCACGGCTTATATAGAGCGTTGCTTCAAAACATGATAATCGGCGTTACTGACGGCTACAAGAAAACCTTAGTAGTAGCAGGCGTTGGTTATAAAGTTGCAAAACAAGGCAATAAAGTAGTTCTTAACGTAGGTTATTCACACCCAGTTGAAATTTTTGAAACTGCAGACGTTAAACTCGAATGCCCAACTGCAACCGAAATCGTAGTAAGCTGTATTAACAAGGCTGTAGTAGGTCAATACGCTGCAACGGTTAGAAGCATTAGAAAACCTGAACCTTACCACGGTTACGGTATTCACTACAGTGATGAAGTGATTGAACGTAAAGAAGGTAAGACAGCAGGTAAGTAATAGTTAGTTACTTTTGGTGGGGCACGGCAACGGTTATCGGCCGTAGTCCTGCTGAGTGCTGTTAATAAAAGCGAAAAGTATTAAATCAGGAGAAGCGAAATGATTACCAAAATCGACAAAAACGCAGACAGAAAGAAAAGACACGTCAGAGTTAGAGGTAAGGTAAAGGGTACTGCAAACGCTCCAAGATTATGTGTTTACAGAAGTTTAAATAACATCTACGCACAATTAATCGACGACGTAGCAGGCAACACTTTAGTTACTGCATCAACGCTTGACAAGGCAATAAAAGGCACGTTCGACGGCAAAACCAAAACTGAAGTAGCAAAAGCAGTAGGTGAACTTTTAGCGAAAAAAGCGCTTGAAAAGGGTATCGAATGTGCAGTATTTGACAGAGGCGGTTACCTTTACATCGGTAGAGTAGCAGCTTTGGCAGACGGCGCAAGAGAGGGTGGCTTAAAATTCTAAGCCCGTAAAAAATAAGGAGAAATTATAATTATGGCAAGAGATAATAATAGAGCACCTCGTAGAGTAGAAGACGACGGATTAGTAAAGAAACTTATCGCCGTTAACCGTGTAACCAAGGTTGTTAAGGGTGGTAGAAATATGAGATTTGCCGCTTTAGTTGTAGTAGGCGACGGCGCAGGTAAAGTAGGCTATGCAATGGGCAAAGCAAACGAAGTTCCTGAAGCAATCGAAAAAGCAACTCAAAGAGCAAAGAGAAGTATGGTTAAAATTTCCGTACTTGGCACTACGATTCCACACGAAGTAATCGGTAAATTCAATAGGGGTTCAATCCTTATGATGCCAGCTTCTGAAGGTACTGGTGTTATCGCAGGTGGTCCGGTTCGTTCGGTAATGGCTGCGGTAGGTATTAAGGATATCAGAACCAAATCACACGGTTCAAACAACCCAATCAATATGGTAAAAGCAGCAGTTGAAGGTCTTAAAGAACTTCGTACGGCTGAAGAAGTTGCTGCAGTTCGCGGTAAAACCGTGGACGAAATTAAGGCTTAAGGAGGTAACTTGAAATGGCTAAGAAGAAAGAAGTAGTAAAAGAAATTAAAGTTACTTTAGTAAAGAGTACTATTGCTTGCACACCTAACCAAAAGAAAGTAGTTGCTGCTTTAGGTCTTAAGAAAATCCGTTCGTTCAAGATTCACAAAGCGAACGCATGTATTCTCGGTATGATTGCGAAAGTATCGCATCTCGTATCAGTAGAAGACGTTCAGTAATCTGACGGAAAAAGGAGTAATAATATGAGAATAGATACTATACAACCGGCAATCGGTGCAACCACTACCGCAAAAAGACTTGGTAGAGGTATCGGTTCAGGCTTAGGTAAAACGTCTGGTAAAGGTCACAAAGGTCAATGGGCTAGAAGTGGCGGTGGCGTAAGACCTGGCTTTGAAGGTGGTCAAATGCCTTTAACCCGTAGAGTTCCGAAGCGTGGTTTCAACAACAATTTTAAAAAGGTTTATTCTGTCGTTAACCTTTCTGCTTTCAATTCATTTGAAGCAGGTAGCGTAATTGATAAGGCTGCACTTTTAGAAAAAGGTCTTATCAAAGAAGTTAAAAACGACGTAGGTCTTAAAGTTCTTGGTAACGGCGAATTAACCGTTGCAGTAACTGTAAAGGCTGCAAAATTCTCGGCTACGGCTAAAGAAGCAATCGAAAAGGTTGGCGGCAAGGCTGAGATTGAATAAACCCATGGAGGGCGAAAATGTTTCAAACTTTAGTAAAAGCATTTAAAATCAAGGAAATCAGAAGCAAGATTTTAATCACTATTGCTTTACTTTTCGTGTATAGACTTGGCTGTTATATCCCTGTTCCAGGTGTAGGTATAATGAGCGATATGGGTCAATACAATTACTTACAAATCATGAGTGCCGTAACGGGTGGCGCGTTACAATACGGTAGTTTATTCGCAATGGGTATCGGTCCGTACATCAACGCATCAATTATCGTGCAACTCTTATCAGTAGGTATTCCTGCGCTTGCAAATCTTTCAAAACAAGGTGAAGAAGGCAGAAAGAAACTTTCAAACATCACCAGATACGTAACGCTTATTTTAGCAATCGTACAATCAGTAGGTATTTTAGTAGGTTTCTCTGCTGCTGTTGATACTACTAAGATTTTCAACGTAGGTGCAGAACACAGCACGTTCTTACACGTATTAAGTTATATTTTCCTTGTATTCGTATATACCGCAGGCGCGGCTATTACGATGTGGCTCGGCGAAAGAATTACCGACTACGGCGTAAGCAATGGTATTTCGATGCTCATCTTTGCTGGTATTTTAGCAACGGCAGGCACCGCAATCACCAATATGTTTATGAACTTTAACCTTGTTTCTTTATGGAAGATTTTAGGTTTTGCAGTAGCAGCAGTGGTAATTTTCGGCGCAATCGTAACTGTAGATAATGCTGAAAGAAAAATTCCCGTTCAATACGCTAAACAAGTTAAAGGTAGAAAGATGTACGGTGGTTCTTCAACGAACATCCCAATCAAGTTAAACGCATCAGGCGTTATGCCACTTATTTTTGCGTTTGCAATTCTTTCTTTCCCAGACCTTATCATTAACCTTGTTGGTATAAAAGATAGTTGGTGGACGAGAAATATGGGCGCAGGTTCAGTACCGTACACAATCGTTATGTGCGTACTTATCGTATTCTTCGCTTATTTCTATCAATCAATGCAGTTCAATCCAGACGATATCAGTAAGAGTATCCAAGGAAACGGTGGTTTTATCCCAGGTATTAGACCTGGTAAGCCGACAGCAGACCACTTAAAGAAAATTTCAAATAGAATAACCCTTTTCGGTGCAATCTATCTTGCACTCGTAGCGCTTATTCCATCACTCGTATTTGGATTTATTAGTTCAAGTTTAACAGGTGTATTCAGCGCAACTGGGTTACTTATTATCGTATCTGTAGCACTTGAATTTAACCAAGCGCTTGAATCACAGATAATGATGAAAAATTACAAAGGATTCTTAAAGTAAGATGAATATTGTATTGTTGGGCGCACCGGGCTCCGGTAAAGGAACCCAAGCGACCCGCATTTCGTCAAGATACGACGTTAAGCATATATCAACGGGTGATATCTTTCGTGAAAACATTAAAAACGGCACACCTCTTGGCGTAACGGCTAAAGGTTACATAGACCAAGGTCACTTATGTCCAGACGAATTGACTGTTGCAATGGTTAAAGAAAGAATTTCCCGTGATGATTGTGCTAAAGGCGTTCTTTTCGACGGTTTTCCAAGAACAATTTTCCAAGCGCAAGAACTTGATAAGTTCGCCAAAATCGACTGCGTAATCAACTTAAACGTTCCAAGCGAAAAGTTGATAAGACGAATCGTAGGTAGACGTTCGTGTTTAGCGTGTGGTGGGACTTTCCACACGGATTTTATCGGGGAAACCAAAACTTGTCCGACTTGTGGTCAAGAACTTTACCAAAGAAAAGACGATAACGAAGAAACCGTTAAAGAAAGAATAGCGGTGTACGAAGAACAAACCAAACCGTTAGTTAACTACTACGAAGAAAAGGGCGTTCTCGTAAATATCGACGGCGATAATGACATTGAAAAAATTTTTACGGATATAGTAAAGGGCATTGAAAGATGATTTCCATTAAAACCCGTGAAGAAATAAACGCTATGCGTGAATCCTCAAGAGTTGTTAAAGAAACGCTTGAGTATATCGGTTCGATAATTCGCGCAGGTATGAGCACGAAAGAAGTTGACGCAAAAGCGCACGAATTTATCTTAAAATGCGGTGCAATTCCATCGTGTTTAGGGTATTGCGGTTATCCCGCGGCAACTTGTATTTCGGTAGACGACATGGTAGTGCACGGTATTCCGTCAGATGATATAATCATTAAAGAAGGTCAAATCGTAAGTGTAGATTTATGCGCGTACGCGAACGGCTTTCACGGCGACGGGGCAAGAACGTTTGCAATCGGTCAAGTTTCACCGGAAAAAGAAAAACTCGTTAAAGTAACAAAAGAGTGCTTTTTTGAAGCCTTAAAAGTGGTAGGTGACGGCGTTTCACTAGGAACGATAGGTAACGTAATCCAACGCCACGCTGAAGCCAACGGCTTTTCAGCAGTAAGAAAGTTGGTCGGCCACGGTATAGGTAGAGAAATGCACGAAGACCCGAACGTTCCTAACTTCGGAGTAAGAGGAACGGGCATAAGGCTTAAAACAGGTATGGTTATTTGTATAGAGCCTATGATAAACGCGGGCACTCACCAAGTAGATTTTTTATCTGACGGGTGGAGCGTCGTAACGCGTGATGGCAAGCCTTCCGCACACTACGAAAACACGGTGGCAATCACGGAAGACGGGGTAGAAATTTTAACGCTTTAACGGAATAAAAATCGTAAAGCAAAGGATGGCTGATTAAATTAGCCGACCTATAAAAGCCGAACGGCTTTTGCAAAAATAAAATGGAGGACGGTTTATGTCAAAGGACGACGTAATAGAAGCCGAAGGCGTAATCGTAGAAGCGCTTCCCAATGCGGAATTCATGGTAAAACTTACCAACGGTTACGTAATAAAAGCTTATATCTCGGGCAAGTTACGCATGAATTACATTAAAATAATCCCGGGCGACAGCGTTAAACTCGAAATGAGTCCGTACGATTTAACCAAGGGCAGAATAATTTGGCGTAGCAAAAACTAACGCATAAACTTAAAAATTAAGGAGAACCAAAATGAAAGTCAGACCATCAGTTAAACCTATGTGTGACAAGTGCAAAGTTATCAAAAGAAACGGTAAAGTTATGGTAATTTGCAGTAAAAATAAAAACCACAAACAAAGACAAGGTTAATTTGCTTTAAGTTTTTATAAACTTAAAAACACTCTGCTTTTCGCGCGCTAAAACATTCCAAACGGCAATCGATAAGCAGTTACTATACAAAAAAATAAATTCAAAAAATTAAACGGAGGAATTATCTAATGGCACGTATAGCCGGTGTAGATTTACCTAACAACAAAAGGGTTGAAATAGGTATTACTTACATTTACGGTATCGGATTAGCAACCGCAAAGAAAATTCTTGCGGAAACCGGTGTAGACCCAGACTTAAGAGTTAAGGACTTAACCGAAACCGATATCTCAAAACTCAGAGAATATATCGAACACAACTTGCGCGTAGAAGGTGACCTTAGAAGTGAAGTAAGTCTTAACATTAAAAGACTTATGGAAATCGGTTGCTACCGCGGGGTTAGACACAGAAAGGGCTTACCAGTAAGAGGTCAAAGCTCAAAGAGAAATGCGAGAACCAGAAAAGGTCCGCGTCGTACGGTCGCTAAGAAGAAGACCGCAGGCAAGTAAGAGAAGGAGGTAGAATATGGCTGTAAAAAAGAAAATCGTCAAAAAACGTAAAGATACGAGAAAGGTCGATAAAGGTCAAGTACACATTCAGTCGTCCTTCAACAACACATTGGTAACCATTACGGATATGCAAGGCAATGCTATTGCTTGGTCAAGTTCGGGTAGTTTGGGCTTCAAAGGTTCAAGAAAGAGCACCCCGTTCGCTGCACAAATGGCTGCTGAAACTGCTGCTAAAGCCGCTAAAGAATACGGTTTAAGAAGCGTTGAAGTATACGTAAAAGGTCCAGGCGCAGGTAGAGAATCTGCTATCAGAGCGCTTGCAAACTGCGAACTCGAAGTAACCTTAATTGAGGACGTATCACCGATTCCTCACAACGGTTGTCGTCCGCCGAAAAAGCGTAGAGTATAAGGAGTAGAAAAATGGCTAAATATACTGATTCTAAATGTCGTTTATGTAGAAGAGAAGGCGCTAAACTTTTCTTAAAAGGTGAAAGATGCTTTAAGGCAACTTGCGCTTTTGAAAAAAGACCTGTAGCACCTGGCCAACACGGCGCAGACAGAAAGAAAATTTCCGAATACGGCTTACAACTTCGTGAAAAACAAAAGTGTAAGAGAATTTACGGTGTACTCGAAGGTCAATTCAGAAAGTACTATGAACACGCTGATAAGATGAAGGGTATTACCGGTGACAACATGCTTTCGTTACTTGAAAGAAGACTTGATAACGTTATTTACAGAATGGGTATCGGCGCTTCAAGAAGCCAAGCAAGACAACTTGTAACCCACGGTCACTTCACCGTTAACGGTAAGAAAGTAAATATCGCTTCTTACATTGTTAAAGCAGGTGATGAAATCGCTGTTAAGGAAAACAAGAAAGATAACAAGTATTTTACTGAAATCAAGCAAATGAAGGTTGCTAATATGCCTAAATGGTTAGAATTCAACCCAGAAACGCTTGCAGGTAAAATTATCGCGCTCCCAGAAAGAGCAGATATCGACGCACAAATTAAGGAAAACTTAATCGTCGAATTATATTCGAAGTAATCCGTAAAAACGGGTTAAAATCGCATAAAACTTTGATGGAAAGCGTAAAGGGGAGTCGACGGTTACCACTACCCGTCGCGAGAATTCTTTTCGCTTTCTATATCAATAACTATTAAAGGAGGATTTTTCATTATGATGGAAATAGAAATGCCCAAAATAGCAGTGGAAGAAAATGCGGAAAAAAGTTATGCAAAAATAACGGTAGAACCGTTGGAAAAAGGCTTTGGTCTTACCATCGGTAACGCTTTAAGAAGAATTTTATTATCGTCACTTCCAGGCGCGGCAATACAAAATATTAAATTTGAAGGTGGAATCGTTAAACACGAATTCCAAGCAGTACCAGGTATTAAAGAAGACGTAGCAGATATCATTTTGAACTTAAAAATGGTAATTGTAAAAACCGTTTCTTTAGATATGGACTTTAAGAAAGTTGTAAGACTTTACAAAGAAGGCCCTTGCGTAGTTACTGCAAAAGATATCGAAATGGATGCCGAAATCGAAATTATGAACCCAGACCTTTACATTTGTACGGTTGGCGAAGGTCATAAACTCGATATGGAACTCACCATCGGTAGAGGTAGAGGCTATAAAGAAGCGAAGTTCAATAAAACTGACGACGCTTTAAGTATAGCAATCGACAGTATCTATACCCCAGTTAAGAAAGTTAGTTACGACGTACAAAACTCTCGTGTAGGCGAAAGTGTTGACTACGATAAACTCGTATTAGAAGTATGGACTAACGGTGCTTTCGGTGGTAAAGATATCGTAAGTTTATCAGCAAAGATTATGGATGAACACGTTAAAATGTTCGTTGACTTATCAGAAGTTGGTAGCAACGGTTTCGGTTTAGTTCCACCGGAAGAAGACAAAAAGATGAAAATTCTTGAAATGCAGATTGAAGACCTTGAACTTTCAGTTAGGTCGTATCACTGCTTAAAGAGAGCGAATATTCATACCGTTGACGACTTAATCAAAAAGAACGAAGACGATATGCTTAAAGTGCGTAACTTAGGTAAAAAATCATTACTCGAAGTTATCGCTAAACTTGAAAGTTTAGGTTTAGGCTTAAAGGAAAAGGAGGACTAATAATATGCCAAGAAAATTAGGTGTTACATCTTCTCAAAGAAAAGCAATGTTAAGAAATTTGGCGTCCGATTTACTTTGGTACGGTAAAATCGAAACTACCGAAGCCAGAGCAAAGGAAACCCGTTCATATACTGAAAAACTTATCACTCTTGCAATCAATACTTATACTGACAACGTAGAAACCCAAAAAGTTGAAACCAACGAAAAGGGTAAAGAAGTTACCATCACCGTTGTTAAAGACGGCGTTAAGAAACTTGCTGCAAGAAGAAAGTTAATGAAATCTTTATTTGACTTACAAGAAGTAAGAGCATTCAAAGAAAAGAAAGCAGACTTCAAGAAAAGAACGGCTGACATCAACCATCCACTTATCGAAAAAATCTTCAATGAAATCGCACCAAAGTATGCTGAAAGAAAAGAAGAACTCGGTCAAGGCGGTGGCTACACCAGAATCTTAAAGTGTGGTCCGAGAAAGGGTGATGCTGCAGAAGTAGCAATCATTGAACTTATCTAACAAAAAAAAGCGTGGTAAATTACCACGCTTTTTGTTTTTTATAAATTACTAATGATTATTTTTGGTCAATTTTCACGCATAACGGTATGGTCAAATCATACCGTTTTTTATTTTTATACAAAACCAATCATTATTTTATTGTAAAACAAATACAATTTAATATGAATTATATTTTAGTTGGTACGCCAAATAGTGGAAAGACTACGCTATTTAATAAACTCACGGGGCTAAGTGAAAAAACAGGTAACTTTGCAGGCATAACAGTAGAAGTTAAAAAAGCAAAAATAAAAAATAGTAAAAACGATTTTTTATTCGATTTACCAGGGACTTATTCGTTAAAAGGTTATTCAAACGAAGAAAGCGTTGCGTTAAAATTTTTAAGCAGTCAACGGGATGCTAAAATTATTGCAATAATAGACGGTACTCAGCCGTTAAAAAGTTTACGGCTTGTTAGCGAACTTACCACTTTAAATATTCCAATTACGCTTGCCGTAAATTTTATAGACGAGTTAAGCGTAAAAATATCGGAATACTTAACCTTGCTTGAAAACATTTTTAAGGTTAAAGTTGTTGGAATTTCGGCAAAAAAAGGTAAAAATCTAAAAGAGTTGCTTTTAGCAGTAGCAAAAAACGACGAAATGCCTAAAAAAATAGAATATCAATCGGCTTTTAATGGTTTAGAAAAAATAGCCAAAAACTTAACAACGAAAAAATCGGTAAAAAGTGAAAAGATGGATAAATTTTTATCAAGTGGCGTCGTTTCGCTTTTAATACTGTTTTTCGTTTTACTGTCAACTTTTTTGATTTCTAACGAAGTCGGTGGTGCGTTGTCGAAAAAGTTAAACGGTTTATTTTCTTACTTTACTACCGTCGTAAAAAACTATTTGAGCAAGCAAAAAGTAAATACCACGCTTAATAATTTTATGGTGGACGGAGTTCTATCGGGCGTGTTTTCCGTTGTAGAATTTTTACCGCAAGTAGTTTTAACCTACTTTTTCTTATCGCTATTTGAACAAACGGGGTATTCGGCACGAATAGCGTTCATCTTGCATAAACCTTTCAAAAAAGCAAAACTATCGGGTAAAGCAGTCGTTCCAATGCTGTCGGCTTGTGGTTGTGGTGTCAACGGCGTGCTTGCAACGCGAATTATTCCAGACGAGTGTGCGCGCTGTAAAACGCTAACCCTAGTTACCAACTTGCCGTGTGGGGCAAAGGTTGCCGTAATTCAGTTTTTATCGCAAAAATTTTTTAAGTTTCCCGCGCTTGTTTCGGCGCTTTGCTATATAATATCGATTTTATCAGTACCTATTTTTTCTTTTATTTTAGATAAATTAGAGATTTTTGGGCAAAGCGAAAACGGTTTAATAATGGAAATGCCCGTTTTAAGAACTCCGTCCATAAAAGAAACGGTGGTCATATTAATAAAAAAAGTAAAAGAATTTATATTAAAAGCGGGCACTATAATCGTTTTAATATCAATTCTCGTTTGGTTTTTATCAAACTTTGACTTTTTCATAAAGCCGTCAACCACGGGGGGAATACTCTTTTCAGTAGGAAAAGCGCGATCGTTTATCTTTTATCCGTTAGGTTTTTTTGGCGAAATAGCATCAAGTGGACTAATTTTAGGCTTTTTAGCAAAAGAGGCTGTTATAACAGCGTTTTCGTCCACCACGCTAAACGGTATGTTTTTAACACCGTTTTCAGCATTTTCATATATAGTGTTTATATTGCTTTCCCCGCCTTGCTTATCGGCGCTTTTAACGATGAAAAAAGAACTAAAAAGCAACAAAAAATTTCTTAAAAGTGTAGCCGTGCAATTTTTCTTTTCGTATAGCGTTTCGCTACTAATTAATTTATTAGGAATAATAGTATACTTTTTTTCTTTGACTTTAAAAATAATTATAATAATTTTGATAATTTTTTCAATAATGCTTAAATATTTGTTTAAAAATCATATAAAAAATAAAATTATTAAAAAAACGGAATAAATTGTGGTCAAATCCTTGTCAGTTACTATATCTTGTGGTATAATACTTTTACTCGAGGTAAGATATGGTAGAAGGATACATACATTCAACAGAATCTTTCGGCACGGTTGACGGGCCGGGAATACGCTTTGTTTTTTTTCTTCAAGGCTGTCCTATGCGCTGTCAATATTGCCATAATCCAGATACTTGGGAATTTAAAAAAAACAATGCTATTTCAGTTGACAACGCCGTCAAAGAAGTCTTAAAATATAAGAACTATTTAACGGGTGGTGGCGTAACTTTTTCGGGGGGCGAACCACTTTGTCAAATTGATTTTATAACCCAAACTGCAAAAAAGTTAAAGCAAAACGGAATACATATAGCGATAGATACTTCGGGCGTAACTTTTGACGGCAGTAAAAAGTATGACGAACTTATAAAGTATGTGGATTTATTCTTGCTTGACATAAAGCATATTGATAGTGAAAAACATCGCGAAATAACGGGTTTTTCTAACGAAAATACACTTAATTTTGCTAAATACTTAAATAAATATAATAAAGAGGTTTGGATTCGCTACGTGTTATGTGAAAATCTTTCCGATAGCGAAACGGATTTAATAGACTTAAAAGAATTTATAAAAAATTTAACTTGCGTTAGTAGGGTTGAAGTATTGCCATACCACACGCTCGGTGTAAAAAAATACGAAAAGTTAGGCATTGACTACAAATTAAAGGGTGTCAATCCACCGTCAAAAGAAAAAATTCTTTGGGCGAAAAACTTTTTTAACGAAAAATAAAAGGAGACTGTTATGTACGAAGGATGGAACGGATTTAATCCAGGTAGATGGAACGATGAAATAGACGTTCGTGATTTTATACAAAAGAACTATACCGTTTACGAAGGCGATTCTGATTTTTTAGCGCCGGTCACTGCAGACTCTGAAAAATTATGGAAAGAAATTTGTGAACTTTCTAAACTTGAAAGGGAAAGAGGTGGTGTTTATAAAGCCGATACGGAAATCGTATCGACAATTTCAAGTCACGCGCCAGGCTATATAGATAAATCAATCGAAAAAATCGTTGGTTTACAAACTGACGAACCATTTAAGCGCGCATTACAACCTTTCGGTGGGATTAGAATGTCCGAGCAAGCGCTTGAAATGTACGGTTATAAATTAAGCGATAAGGTAAAGGACGCGTTCAAGTTATATAGAAAAACTCATAACGACGGCGTTTACGACGCATACACGCCAGAAATGCGTTTAGCAAGAAGCGCACACTTATTAACGGGTTTACCAGATACTTACGGTAGGGGTAGAATAATCGGCGATTATCGTCGTATTGCGCTTTACGGCGTTGATAGACTTATCGAAGCAAAGGAAAACGATAGATTAGTATTAAACGGCGAAATGACGGAAGATTTAATTCGTCGCCGTGAAGAAGTAGCCGAACAAATCAAAGCGCTTAAAGAACTTAAAGTAATGGCGTTAAGTTACGGCGTAGATATATCAAAACCTGCAAAAACGGCAAGGGACGCTATACAATTTTTATATTTAGGCTATCTCGGTGCA
>JAGCMG010000152.1 GCA_017646555.1 Clostridia bacterium
ATACCGTAACGATTTACGGGTTGGACGATATTGTGGTTGATGAAATTACCGTCGTTCACGGCGAAAACGCTATTTTACCTAACTACGCCGATTATTCTACCGAATATTACACGGCAACGGGTTATTCAAGTACGCCTACGGCTGTTACTGAAAATACAAGCGTATTCGTTCTTTATGAAAAAGTTTCGTTCACGGTTGAATTTAAGGTTTTAGGTTCAACTTATTTAGAAAAATCGGTTGAATATTTAGATACCGTTCAACTTCCAGCGTCCCCAGTAAGAGCAGGCTACATATTTACGGGGTGGCTATTAGACGGCGTTCCGTTCGATTTCAAAACGGAAATTACCGAAGATATTTCGCTTTCCGCCGAATTTACCAAGATTGAAAAGAAAAAGTACGAAGTAACTTTTTATAACTTTGACGGCAGTCAATACGGTGGTACGCAATTAGTTGAAGAAGGTAAAAGTGCTATTTTACCTGGTAAGCCGTACTATGAAGGGTACGAGTTTGAAGGTTGGGCGCAAGACTTTTCTTGCATAACGGAAAACTTAAAGGTTTACCCGATTTTTAAGGCGAAAACTTATATCGTAACTTTCGTTGATGCAAACGGTGAACTTTCTACGCAAACCGTTCGTCACGGACAAAGCGCGATTGAACCTGATAGAAGTGAAATTTTCGAGCCGGTTGGCAAGTTCTTTGCAGGTTGGAGCCATAATTTTAAAAAGGTTACTTCCGAGTTAACTATAACTGCACAGTATAAGCCACTTACCTTCGTAGTAATGTTTTTTAACGGCACGAAAAGGGTAGGCGCAACGCAATATATCGCTTACGGCGAAAGCGCAACCCCACCCGTTTTAGCAGAAAAGGTTGGTTACGATTTTAAAGGTTGGTCTAACGGTGAAGAAATCGGCAATTTCTACGAAAGCGTTACCGAAGAATTAGTTCTCTTTGCAGTATACGAAGCAAAAACCTTTAATATCAACTACTATGAAAAGGGAACTTTGCTTAAAACGGAAACAGCCGTATACGGTGAAAACGCTGAACTTTACCTTTACGAAAAGAAAGGATTTGTTTTTGAAGGTTGGTTCCTTGACGCTGAATTTAACGAGTATTACGACTTTACTAATATAGTTGATAAAAATCTTGACCTATACGCAAAGTGGGAACAAGCACCTGAAGTTTTATATACCGTAACCTTTATAGTAGACGGCGAAATTTACGGGCAACCTCAAAATGTAGTAGAAAACGGCTCGGCAATCGCGCCTGCTAATCCTTTTAAAGAAGGGTATACCTTTATCGGTTGGGATGGCTCTTACGAAAAAGTCAAGAATAATTTAGTTCTTAACGCTGTATTTAAAATAAATATGTATAGGGTAACTTTTATTTATTGTGACGCTTTTGGCGACGACAAAATAGAAGTTCAAGAAATTCCTTACGGCGACCCTGCAAGCGAGCCTAACGTTTACGAAAAAATAGGGCATAAGTTTGACGGTTGGGATACGCCTTTTGATGAAATTACCAAAGATATAATAGTTAAAGCAATTTACACGCCTAATACTTATACTGTAACTTTCTACGACGGCGACAATGTTATTAGTCAGCAAAGCGTTCAATTCGGCAAGCGTCCGTCAATCGTTTCAACGCCTAAAAAAGAAGGCAATGCGTTCAATTATTGGGTACTTAAAGACGGCAGTTTGTTTAGTTACGACTGGTTAGTGGAAAACGACGTTCAAGTTTACGCAAGATGGAAAAAGTTAAGTTATAGCGTTTACTACTATATAAACGGCGAATTATTTATAGAACACTCGGTAGTGTTCGGCGAAGAATTACCACAAAGTCCTGAACCTAATTTAGAATACGACGAAATATTTAGTGGTTGGTCGGAAAAACCTTTCACGATGCCTGCTAAACCGATAGTCGTAGTTGGTACTATTAACAAGTTGCCAAGATATACCTTAACTTACTATATAAACGGCAATATTTACTATAGTGAAGAACTTTTAGAAGGTGAATTAGTATTTATTCCTGACGACCCTATTTTAGCCGAAAACGAAAGATTTAGTGGTTGGGGCAATATTCCTGAATATATGCCTGACGGCGACGTTAGAATAGACGGTTATATCACCACTATTGAAACTCGTAAAAACGCGATTATCGTTGAAGTGTTCGACGCAACTGATTATTCGGTGGGCGTAAGCATTACCGTGAAAGGTCAAGTTAACTTTGCTGGTATTTTAGGTTCACTCTATTTTGGCGACAATCAGTTAACTAATACGGAATTCTTTGGCGAAGGTTTTGCGTCTAATTATGAAGACGGTGTAAATTTCACTTGGTCGCAAGGTGAAAACTTAACCGAAGAAAAAACGATTGCTATAATGTACTTTGCAAAAGACGGCTTTGACAATTTAAGCATAAGTCTTTCCGTGTATGAATTCCTTGAAATTACCGAAAGTGGTGATATTCAATCGGTAGAGTACGTAGTAGACTATATATTAGAGTAAGATAAGGAGATAAAAAATGAGAAATTTTAGTAGAAGAATTTTACTCGCGCTTGCCATTTTAGTGCTTTCAATAAGCACTTTAGGCGGTACGGTAGTTAACGCTTTAGCAGATTTTATAACAATAGAGCCAACTCAAAAGCCTGCTAATATTTATACTGAAGAAACCTATATTTCTTACGATAGCGAAATGGAATACGCTATTCCTGTTAGAATGTCGTATTACGGCGAATGTATCGCAAGTTATCAAATAGGTATTGACGTTCCTGACTTTTTAACGGTCGTTGACGTTACTTGCGACAATTTTTATGAAGAAACTACTTCGTTTATCGTCGAAAAGACTTTAGGTGGATTTAGGGTAAGTTTTACAACTCAATACGAAGCGTTCAGCGGTGACGCAGTGTTATTTAACGTTATTTGCAAAACGAATAGACCTGGCGAATACTGGGGCGAATTTATGATAAGTGGTGATTTCACTACTATGTTCGTTAGTGAAACGGCAAGAGAAATCCCTTATATTTGCGAATTTAGTGGAATTGGCGTTTCAAGTGAAGGCTTTGACAGCGTTATCACGGGTGACCTTAACCTTGACGGCGTGGTAACTTTAGCGGACGTAATTTGTTTACAAAGATATATTTTAGGCAACTGCGACGGTATGCCGTCAAATATTTTCAACGCGGGCGATATTGATAAAAACGGCAATATTGATTCTATCGACGTTCAATATATGCAAATGTATTTGGTTAACGCAATTCCGTCACTTGACGATATCGGTGGAAATAACGGCGACAACGACGATAGCGGCTCTACTGGTGATGATTATAAAGACCCACTCTATTTATCGGTATCTATTCTTGATAGCAGGGAACAACTTATTACATATCAAACCTTTACCGCTGAAAAAGGCACTTTATACCCAGCAGTTGTAGGCGATTACGTTGCTGAATTCCTTAATAGATATTCAGCAAACGTAGCACGAATTCAATCGGACGCTTACGGCGAAATGACTACTGAACAAGCAGAAAAAGCAGTTCTTGAAATAAGCGACTGTGTATTCGTTTATTTAGACGTAGTTATCGACGATTACAACGAACCACAAAGAAATATCGTTCAAGATACTTATATTGAAGTAGAAACAAACTATAGAGTAAGATTTGTTTTATATGATGATTACACTTTAGAAATGTACGATAATGGCGAATTAATCGAAAAAGGTAAATACTTCATCAACGAAAATCAATACGATATAACGGCAGTTTTATCTAATGGCTATAAGTTTAGAGCAACCTACAACAAGTTTGAAGATTGCTATTACGTAAGTGGTGGCGATAATGAAACGCCAAGTGGTTACGTTCGTGCCGAAATTTATTACGTATGCTATATGGGGGCAACTGGTCAATTTGTTACGGTTGATTATTGTGACGTTACTACGCCAGAAGACACTACCGTTTACGATTTCGTTCGTAGTGAAAATTCGTACGGTGATTTGGTTGAAATAATCAGCGTTTACTCTGACGAAAATCGCACGACAATCGTTTCTCAAGACGAACTCGTTATCAATAACGGTGTTTATTACGTAGAAATCGCCGACGTTGCATTGACGGGTACTTATAATCTCGTAAGAGAAAGTTATAATATGAACGGAATGACTTCGCTTGAAATACTCGGTACCGTTACTTTCAACAACGACCAAGCAACTATCGTGTATAACGGCGAAATGGCAGGTCAATCTTATTTCTTCGTTTGCTCGCTTGGTACGGTTGAAATTAAGACGGGCGAATATTCGCAAATCATGGTTGAAATTGAAGATAATAACGCGATTATCTTTTATGAGTTTGACGGGTCAGATTATAAAGTTCAAGAAGAATTTATGGCTGTTGAAGGCTGGTACAGTTTAGAAATACCTGGCGCAGACATGCCTATGGGTATCAATCTCTTTGCAAACGGTATTTCTTATATTGGAATAAGCGGTGATGTTCGCATGTTGATGCCTTATCAAGTTGACGGCGATGTCGTTACGCTTACTATGTACGGTTCGTCAATCAATGCAACGGTGGATAGGGAAAGCCAAAAACTTATCGTAGTTGGTGGTTCTGGTGGCGATAATCCAAGCGACCGCGAAATTTATAAAACTGCACCACTTTCAATGGATGGAAAAATAGGTGAGTTAGTTCTTTATACCGATTCGTCTTTTGTGATTATTTATAACGGTGAAAATGCTGGAGAAGGCAATT
Organism: Clostridia bacterium; assembly: GCA_017646555.1. Lineage (GTDB taxonomy): Bacteria > Bacillota > Clostridia > Christensenellales > Borkfalkiaceae > UBA11475. The sequence continues at coordinate 4,733 of JAGCMG010000152.1, forward strand.
ATAAAGAAAGTCCTAGCGGACAAATTGAACTTTTCGATACAAGCAGTTTTGTTATAATTATTGAATTCGATTATGAGAAAAATTACTACTACGTCGTAGGTTCGTCTGGTGGCGTGCCTACCGACCCACCGACGCAAGGCGAAACAACTACATTTAATGTTCTTTGTTATTACGAAATGAACGGCCAACTCGTTGAAGTTGGCGGGGGCAATGTTGGTGTTTACGACGCTGAAAACACCGGTGTATATTCGTTTGCTTCGGCTTATCATCATTACGGCGAAACGGTTTTAGTTGACGCAATATATTACGATAAAGACTTTACTCAATTAGTTCCAACCGACGCTTGTTTCATTGCTGGTATGCAATATTTCGTAGTATTAAAAGACGTAGAAATAGTTGATGCAACTTTCATTTTATATCAACAAAGGGTTACTACTACTGGTAAGCCTATGTTAGAAGAAGTTGGTACCTTAAAAGTTACCGAAACTGATGCAACTATTTTCTATAACGGCGAAATGACTGGCGAATCTTACCCTTACGGTATAATGCTCGGTCAAATGGAAATTAGAACGGGTGAATATTCGCAAATCCTTGTAGCCATTAGTGGTGACCAAGCAATTATCGCTTGGGAATACGACGGCTCAATGAACGAAGTAAACGAAGTGTTTACTAAATACGCTGGCGTTTATGAAATGTCAGCCTTTTCAGCACCGTTCCCTTACGTTATAACTCTTTGTCCTAACGGCGTGGTAAAAATTAACGCCGGTGGCGATATCAACATAATGGATACCTACTTTTTAGAAGGCGACCAAATTACTTTCTCAATGATGGGCAACGTTATTAAAGGTACGGTTGATATTGACAACAAAGTTATTATTTGCGATAACGGTGGTAACAACGGTGATAATAGTGGCTCTGGTAGTGTGGTTGATAAGGGACTTAAAGAAATTATCACCCTTTACGATAAAGATTTAGGTATATGTGATTTACGCCTTTACACCGACCACTCTTTTGAAATCTTTACGAATGAAATTTGTGTCGCTGTTGGTGGCTATTCATATTTACCAGAAGACGGCTACGCGCTTTATATTGCCGACGGCGATATCCTTTTCATCTCTTACGATATCGATATGGGTTATTATATAATCGATAATATCGAAAATCACCCTGAACGCGAACTTATAGAATCAAGTTATTTATTCGCTGATTCGCTTGAAGCGTACGACATTAATTTTTATACCGACTGCTATTTTGAAGTTTACTATCACGATTCGTTTATAATTGACGGTTACTTCTATTATATGGAAGACGGCAATATCTACCTTAAATGTAACGGTGGCAACAATATTCGTATCGCTTACGATAGCGAAACCGATAGTTATTACGGTTTAGTTTCGGAAGACCCTGATGACCCTAATAGCAATTACGTTTCAATTCACTATATCGTTTTCTATCAAACAAATGACGGCGAATATATCGCTATGAACGAAGGTGGTGGTGAATTTCCACGTGATACGCTTGTTTACGATTATATGTTAAGAACAAACGAGTTCGGTAGCGCAGTTATCGTTACAGGCATTTACTATGACCGTTCTTTAAAAGAGCGTGTTGATGAAAAGGCTGTATTTGAAAACGGCCGTATCTACTATATAGTAGTTACCGATGCTAATATCGACGGCACTTACGCGCTTGGCGAAGAAAGTTACAATGATAACGGCGAAACGATTTTCACTCAATGTGGTGTTATTTCTTTTGAAAACGGTATGGCAACCATCACTTCTAACGGGGTCCAAGAAGTTTATCCATACAATATTATGTGTGGCGAAATTGAAATCGTTATGGGCGAATACGCTCAAATGATTTTATCAATTAATAATGACGTCGTAGTTATTGAAAGTCGCTTTGACGCGTCTAATAATAGCATAACGGAAGAATTTAGTGCAGTTGCAGGCAATTACTTATTCAATATTGACGAATACGGATTTTCTTACAACGTAACCCTTTATAACAACGGTGTTTGCAGATTAAACCAAGGCAACATTGGCTATCTTGCATTTTATAGCGTTATCGAAGGTAGTGAGTTAGAATTAAATATTTTCGGCACTCTCCTTACCGTTAAAATTGAAGGCGAAGAACTTATCTACGTAAGTGGTTTTGACGATTATTACCCAGATGGCGATTATGATGAAGAAATTTCACCACAGTTCGTTGCTATGATGGAAATTGACGGCGAATATTACCCTGTTACCGAGTGGAGTGCAAAATGCACTTACGCATCTACTATCGGTGAATATGTCGAATATTTAGAAAAACAAATGTCTGGTCTTAAAGTGTTGGCAATGTACACCGTTGACGGCACTATATTAGATAACTCTGCCCCTTATGATGTAAACGCTTATTATATCGGTATGGTTACTAATTGCGAACTTTACGGTAAATTTACCTTAATTCTTGAAGAAAACGGCAAGCAAAAAGTTGGCTTTATTGAATTTTCTGAAGACGGCGTTATGTATACCGATATGAACGGCAACGGTGGTGTTTACGAATATACTCAATTCTTAAATAATATTGAAATTAAACTTGGCGAATTTTCACAAATTTGCATTACTATCGCTGGTGAATACGCTTATTTAGAATACACTTTTGACGGTAGCGACTGCGTTGAAGATGAAACCTTAAACTATTTAGTAGGCTCTTATGGTTTAGAGGATATTTTCGAAACACCTATGAAACTTATTATTTATAATAACGGTATTTGTAGAATGGTGCAAACTTGCTGTGACGTAGGTATGTATTTTAGATATTCAATAACCGAAAAGGGTATTGCTATTGACGCTTACGGCGAAGTTACTGAATTTGAATACGACGCTAAAACTAACACTTATGTTTGCGTTAAAAACTACGGTGACGACTACAATAGCGGTAGTGATAACGGTTATATCGAAAGTGGTAAAAACGAAGGCTATGTTGAAAGTGATTTAGAAAATCTTGTCGGTGAAATCGGCGGTGTAAACTATAACTAAAAATTACTAAAAATAAAAAAATACCCACGGGCTAATCGTGGGTATTTTTTATTCGTCGTATCAAGAAGTAGTTGGTACGCGTCTAAATATATTTAAATTAAAAACGGTAGCGTTTCGCGCTACCGTTTGTTGTTAAAACTAACCGTTAGTCGTTATTTAATGCAGGTTTATCGGTAAATTCTACTACCAAATCGCCGTTTAAGCCGTCGCCTTCAAATACGACTATTTCGTTCTTGCCTTTAACTAAAATGCTTGTTGGAACGTACAAACTTTTTTGTGGGCCGATTTCCCAATATCTACCGATATTAAAGCCGTTAATTAAAACAAAACCTTTTTTGAAGTTATCAAGCCTAATAAAAGTATCGGCAATTTCGTCAATCGTAAATTCGCCCTTATAAAATCTCGACGGTTCGTTGCTGTTGGACTTTGCATAAACCACTTTATCAAGGTTGTCCATAGGTAAAGGGAAGACTTCCCAGTTAAAGTGGATTTTCGTACCAAGTAAACATCTGCCTGCAATACCTTTCTTTCTCATCATCTTTGCGCCAAAGTTGGCTCTACCCATATTTTCGCAAAGAACGGTCAATATATCGCCCTCTTTTGCCGTGATATTGATAGAAAGATTATCGTCGTTCACGTAAAGTACGCCTATTAAGTTATCGTTGATATAAATTTGCGCTCTATCGCCCAAACTTTCAAACGAAAGTGGAATATCGTCGTAATCACGGTTTAAGCGCGTTCTATACGCGATATAGCCGTAGCCGTGCCCGTAACTTTCCATACATTTTGGCACGTTACTAAATATCGGGCTCGATAAATTATTAAGGTTATCAAAAAGCCCTGCGCTTTCAGTTAAAGAAACTTTGCCGTAAGCAAGTTTTTTTCTATTTTCAGGTACGCTTTCTAACGGGTGGTCGATATATTTTTTAATAACTTCTCTAACGGCAAAATATTTTTCCGTCGTGTCGCCACATTCTGTTAAAATAGCGTCGTAATCGTAACTTGTTACGTCAGGCGCGAATTTTTCATAGTGGTTTGCGCCCGAAGTGAAACCAAAGTTTGTTCCGCCGATAAACATATACATATTAAGGCTACCACGCTTTAACATATCGTCAACGGTTTTAGCGTAATCGCTGGCAGAAGTCGTATGGTGTTCGCTATCGCCCCACGCGTCAAACCAACCGTTCCACATTTCCATACACATTTTAGGGGAATTAGGGTATAATTCGTCGTGCGCTTTAAAGTTTTCTTCAACACGGCTACCAAAGTTAAGCGTGGTAAAGCACCCCTCTATCGCGCCGTCTAAAAGGTTGTCTTTTTGCGTGCCGTCCGAAGTGAATAACGGCACGTCTATTCCTAATTCACGATAGGTCGTATAAAGACTGTTTAAATAAGTTTTATCGTCGCCGTAATAGCCGTATTCGTTTTCGCATTGTAACATTATAATCGGCCCACCGTTAGTGAATAATAGGGGACGTATCTCATCAAAAAGATGCGAAAGGTAGTTTTTAAAGTATTTTATATAGGTTTCGTTAGCGCAACGAATTTCCATATCGTCAAAGGTTTGTATCCACCAAGGAAGCCCACCAAATTCCCACTCTGCGCAAATATACGGACCAGGTCTAACTATTACTAAAAGGTCTTGCTTTTGCGCCTCTAAAATGAACGACGCTATGTCAAGATTATTAGTAAAATCGAATTCGTTAGGGTGTTTTTCGTGCATATTCCACGCGCAGTAAGTTTCAACGCAGTTGCAACCCATAGCCTTTAATTTTTTGAATATATCAACCCAAGTATCGGGCATATTTCTAAAATAATGCACAGCGCCCGATATGATTTTAAATTCTTTCCCGTCACGGTAAAATTTATTGCCTATAACTTCAAATTTCATATTATTACCTTATTTCTTTTTTGATGGAATAAACATTGCAACTATTGCACTTATTGCAAGCAAATACGGGTAGAAAATAAACGGTATTATATTAAACGCTGTTAAGCCTGACGCCTCTATCGCAGCAAGCATTTGCGCACCGTAAGGAAGTATACCTTGAATAACGCTACCAAAAATATCTAATATTGACGCCGTTTTAGTGTTGGTGATGCCGTATTCTTCGCTAATATTTTTAGCAATAGGGCCTGCCATAACGATAGCAACGGTATTATTTGCCGTTGCGATATCCATTAACGAAACGAGCGTTGCAACGCCCAAACTACCACCGGCTTTGCCTTTGAAGATTTTTCTAATGCCGTATAAAATAGCGTCAAACCCACCGTCTTTACGCATAAGTGCTGAAAGAATAGAAACTAACACGGTAACGATAATAACTTCAAACATATCGTTTGCGCCAGCACCCATTGAAGTAAATATTTCAAAAACGCCCGTGCCTAAACAAACTTTTACTATAAACGCCGAAAGTATACCACCGATTAGCACGATAAACACGTTAACGCCTAAAATACCACCGATTAAAACCAAAACGTAAGGAATAATAAGCCAAAGGTTAATTTTATCAGGGGTGTAATCGGCTACGTTTTTTTGCGTTAAAGCAATAATAAATAAAATAGCAATCGTAACGAGCGCAGCAGGTAAAGCGATAAAAAAGTTTTCCTTAAACTTATCGCGCATATTACAGTTTTGCGTGCTGGTTGCAGCAATAGTGGTATCGGAAATAAACGATAAGTTATCGCCGAACATTGCCCCACCTATAACCGTACCGATAAAAAGTGGTAAGGAAATACCCGTTGCCGAAGAAACGCTAACTGCAATAGGTGATAAAAACACAATCGTACCGCAAGAAGTGCCCATAGCCGTCGAAACGAAACACGCAACGATAAAAATTACTACCACAGAAAATCTTGCAGGAATAAATTTAAGAAGTAAATTAGCGACAGCGCCTGCGCTATCACGACCTAAAATGCCAGCAAAAACACCTGCCGTTAAAAAGATTAAAATCATAGTAGTTATGTTTTTGTCGGCAAGCCCCTCAGCCATAATAGAAAGTTTATCGTCAAACGAAACTTTTCTATTTTGTAAGCAGGCAACTAAAACTGCTATTAAAAACGCAACGACTACACTTAAAATGTTAAAACTTTCCGAAAAAACGTTGATGCCAAAATATACCACTAAAAACACGCAAATAGGAATTAGTGCTAAAAAATTGCCCTTGTTTTCGGTTTTATTAACGTCTTTAGTAAATTGATTTTCCATAAAAACCGCCTTTATAATACTTTGAAAGTATTATATCAACCAAATCTACACTTGTCAATAACCGCGCTTTCTTTTTTATCATATTATTGCTTTTAGCGTTAATTTATGGTAAAATATTAAAAAAGTTGCTTTTATTAGAGGTGCTTATGAAAAAATTACTATCATTACTATTAACAATTTGCTTATGTTTATCGTTTTCGTTTGTTGCGTGTGACGAGTCTGATAACACCCCACCACAAAACGAACCACCTAAAAACGTTATTTTAGTAATCGGTGACGGTATGGGCGATAACCATATTAGAAACGCCGTTACTTATTACGATTTAAGTAAACCTGCTTTTTATAACGATAAAAAATGTGTAATCGGCACTAATTCGTTAGACGGAACTACCGATAGCGCAGCAGGTGGCACGGCGCTTGCTACTGGCAATAAAGTTCATAACAGTAACCTTGCTATGCTTAACGGCGATAATTTAGAGCAAATAACGACCATCGCTAAAAGTTACGGTATGAAAACGGGCGTTATTACGACCGACGTATTGAGTGGTGCAACGCCGTCGGCTTTTTCGGCTCACTCAACCTCGCGTGATAACACTTCTACTATTATGCAAACGCAAGCAGTTAGTGGTGTTGATTTACTTATTGGTAGAGCGTCAAGCGATTACACTAATAATAAATCGCTTTACACTTCTAACGGTTATACTTTCGCATCAAACAAGGAAGAACTTTTATCAAATAAATCAGCCAATAAATTAGTCGGCGCTATTTCTAACATTGATTCCGAATACATAAGTGGTAACGAAACCGATTATCAATTAAAAGATATGGCAAAATTTGCCGTGGAATATCTTGAAAACGAAACGGGCTTTTTCCTTATGATAGAGGGCGCGTATATCGATAAGCACAGCCACAACAACGATATAGATAAAACTATGGCGGAAACGCGTTCGCTCATTGACACTATAAGTTATCTTTATAACTACGCCAACGACGGCAAAACGGCTATCTTTATAACTGCCGACCACGAAACAGGTGGTTTGCAACGCACAAGTAATAAAGACGACATTACTTCTTGGCTTTTTACTTCAGTTAACCACACCCCAGTAGACGTTCCACTTTTTATTAAAAACTATTCGTTTGATATAACAAAGTTTGGCTATCAAGCAACTGATAGACCTGAAAACACCGTGGTTTTTAGCGCTTGTAAAGATATTATTCAAACGAGATTTTCTTAAAAATTAAATCATAAAAACACAAAAAGCAAGGGTGCGTACCCTTGCTTTTTTAATCATTTAGTATTTTTAGTGGTTATTATTGTTTAATTAGTTACTATTTTTCAAGCATTTTATTAAGCGCTGTTAAAATACCTAACTTGCCGTATTCGTAAGTTAAACCACCTTGAAGATAACAAGTAAACGGTTCGCACATAGGCGCGTCGCACGAAAGTTCTATGGTAGAGCCTTGCGTAAACGAGCCTGCTGCCATAACTTCGTCGTGTGGATACCCCGGCATAGGAGCAGGAATAACAGACACGAAACTATCGATTGGCGAGCCTTCTTGCATACCTTGGCAAAACTTAACTAAATTTTCGGGATTTTTAAGTTTAACCGTTTGAATAATGTCCGTTCTATATTCGCTAAAAGTAGGCGAAACACCGTCAAAACCTAACTTTTCAAGCATAAACGACGCAAAAACTGCAGTTTTAAGCGCGCTTTTAACAGCCGATGGCGCTAAATAAATACCCTTAAAAAACGATAAGTTTTGGTTAAAGTTAGCCCCTAAATCTTTACCGATACCTGGGGAAGTAAGTCTTTCAGCCACTTCGTTAACGAGCGCTTTTTTGCCTACTACATACCCACCGGACGACGCTACGCCACCACCTAAATTCTTCATTAACGAGCCAACTATTATGTCAGCGCCAACTTCGGTCGGTTCTTTATCTTCAACGAGTTCGCCGTAGCAGTTATCGACCATAATTATTACTTTTTCGTCGATAGATTTTATCATTGAACACAATTTTTCTATCTTTTCAATCGTCAAACTGTCACGGTCGGAATAACCCCTTGAACGCTGAACGGCAACCACCGTTATATCGCGTTTTTCAATTCTTTCCTTAATTTTATCGTAATCAAAGTCGCTATCAGCGGTTAAAGCAATTTCTTCGTAGTTAACGCCGTGCGCTTTTAACGACTGGTTGCTATCGCCTATAATACCGATAATTGCTTGCAAACTATCGTACGGCGTACCCGAAACTGATAAAAGCGTGTCGCCGTGTTTAAGTAAAGCAGAAAGGGTAAGGGCAATAGCGTTAGTACCCGACATCATTTGCGCTCTAACTAAAGCGTCTTCGCCACCTAAAACTTCGGCGTAAATTCTTTCAAGTTTATCTCTACCACCGTCGTAGTAGCCGTAGCCGTTAATATCGGTAAAATCCGAGTACGAAACACGGTTTTTTATAAACGAAGAAAGTATTTTTTGGCTATTTTTTTCGCAAAGCGCGTCAAGTTTAGCGTAAATCGGGGCTAAAACTTGTTCAGCCTCAGTTGAAAGGGTTATAAGTTTTTCGTTAAAATTAAACATAATCAAATCTCCGTTAATATTTTAGCAAATACTTAACGAAATGTCCACTTAATTTTAAAGTAGAATTTTAATATAAATTAAAAAGTATTGACTTTTAATTAAAATTGTGGTACGATATTTTTAAGAAAATAAAGCGTATGCTTAATTTAAGTTTTTTCGGAGGGTAATATGAAAAGAATTAAAACCATCGAAACCAAAAATATCGTAAAAACCGTTAAAAACGGCGGTTGCGGTGAATGCCAAACTTCTTGTCAATCTGCATGCAAAACTTCTTGCGGTGTTGCTAATCAGAAGTGCGAAAATCAAAATAAGTAATTTGTTTTTTGGTTTTTAAAAAGCCGTCTACTTTTTTCATAGACGGCTTTTCTTTTTTATTATTCATTTATTAAAGGATTTAATAAGGATTTAATATGGTACATCAATATAAACTTAACGGGTACAATATAGTTTTAGATACGGCAAGTGGCTCTGTTCATAGCGTGGATGAAGTTGCTTACGATATTATTGCAGACTACAACGCTAAACCACGCGACATTATCGTTAAAGAAATTTGCGCTAAATACGGCGTTAGCGAAAGTGAAGTTTTAGAGTGTTTAGACGATATTGCTTCGCTTAAAAACGACGGTAAACTTTTTTCCGTTGACGAGTACGAAAGTTTAGCGACCAACTATAAAAACAACAGCAAAGTGATTAAAGCGCTTTGTTTACATATTGCCCATACTTGCAATCTTAACTGCGAATACTGTTTTGCAAGCCAAGGCAAATATCACGGCGATAGGGCGTTAATGTCGTTTGAAGTCGGCAAGCGCGCTTTTGATTTTTTAATTGAAAATTCGGGTACGCGTCGTAATTTAGAAGTGGACTTTTTCGGTGGCGAACCACTTATGAATTTTGAAGTCGTAAAACAACTTGTAGAGTACGCAAGAAGTGTTGAAAAGAAGTTCAATAAGAATTTTAGGTTCACTTTGACCACTAACGGTATGCTGATAGACGACCAAGTTATTGATTTTGTCAATAAAGAAATGAGCAATGTTGTGTTAAGTTTGGACGGCAGAAAAGAAGTGCACGATAACTTCCGTGTGGATTATGCAGGCAATGGTAGTTACGATAAAATCGTGCCAAAATTTAAAAAGTTAGTTGAAAGCCGTGGTGGTAAAGATTATTATATGCGTGGAACTTTTACACACGCTAATACCGATTTTACTAACGATATTTTCCATATGGCAGACTTAGGTTTTAAGGAACTTTCTATGGAACCCGTTGTTTGCCCACCAGGCGATAAGTACGCTTTAACGAACGAAGATTTACCGATTATTAAAGAGCAGTATGAAATTTTAGCCAAGGAAATGATTAAAAGAAAGAAAGCGGGCAACGGCTTTACTTTCTATCATTATATGTTAGACCTTAAAAATGGCCCGTGCATTTATAAGCGCATAACCGGTTGTGGTTCGGGTACGGAATATATGGCAGTTACCCCGTGGGGTGATTTGTATCCTTGTCATCAATTCGTTGGTGAAGAAAAGTATTTATTAGGCAACGTCTTTGACGGCGTAAAAAACACTGCTATTCAAGACGAGTTTAGAAGTTGCAACGCATACGCAAGAAAAGAGTGCAAAGACTGCTGGGCAAAATTATATTGTTCTGGTGGTTGCGCTGCGAATTCTTATCACGCAACGGGCAAAGTTTCCGGCGTGTATGAATACGGTTGCGAATTATTCAAAAAGCGTATTGAGTGCGCCGTTATGATGCAAGTTGCCGAAGAAGACGAATAATATGGATACGCCTATATTAGATTTTATTGAAAATTATATAAAGAGTAAAACTTCGCGTTTTCATATGCCGGGGCATAAGGGTACGGATTTTATCGGGTGCGAAAAATTTGATATTACCGAGTTTGACGGGGCTGATATTTTATATTCGCCAAACGGCATAATTGCAAAAAGTGAAGACAACGCTACCTGCCGTTTTAATACTTTGCATACTTTTTATTCGGCTGAAGGCTCTACTTTAGCAATAAAAGCAATGCTTGCCTTAGCCATACAAAACGCGAACGATAGGCCACTTATTTTTGCTGGTAGAAACGCGCATAAAGCATTTTTGCACGCGTCGGTGTTATTAGATTTTGATATAAAGTGGCTATATCCCGAAAAAGCCGAAAGTTATTTGTCGGCGTTCATTAGCCGTGAGTATTTAGATAGGGAATTAGAAAACGCAGAGAAAAAACCGTGCGCAGTGTTTATAACTTCGCCCGATTATTTAGGGAATTTAGCCGATATTAAAGGTTTAGCAAGCGTGTGTAAAAAACACGGCGTACCACTTTTAGTAGATAACGCGCACGGCGCGTACTTGAAATTTTTGAGTGAAGACTTGCACCCTATAACGCTTGGGGCAACGGCTTGTGCCGATTCAGCGCATAAAACACTTCCCGTTTTAACTGGTGGCGCGTATCTTCATATCGGTTTTGATGCGCCTGAGCATTTTATTAAATCGGCGCGTAATGCTTTATCGCTTTTTGCTTCGACAAGTCCGTCGTATTTAATACTTTCTTCGCTTGATAAGTTTAATGCGATAGAAGATTTTAGCGAAAAACTTAAAACTTGCATAGAAAGAGTGGGGCAGGTTAAAAAAGAACTAATAAAAAAGGGCTTGGTTATTGAAATTGGTGAGCCGTTAAAGATAGTTATTAACGCTAATGCGTCGGGTTATTCGGGCGTAAAAATGGCAAGTAGTTTACAAAAAAAAGGCGTTATGGTAGAATTTTACGACGAAGAATTCGTAGTTTTAATGCCGTCGCCGTATAATACGGAAGAAGATTTTATTAAACTAACCAAATGTTTTTCATCATTTACTAAAAAGCCTAAAATCAATAACGGAATTGCGCCTATTAAAACGGAAGTCGTAATAAGCCCTAAAAAAGCCTATTTTGCTAATAAAAAGGAAGTTTTACTTAAAGACGCGTTAGGTGAAATTTATGGCGAAATAACTTTTTCTTGTCCACCAGCAGTTCCTATCGTTTGTATAGGGGAAAGGCTAAATGAAGACGCTATAAACGCGCTTAAAAAGTTAGGAATAAAAAAGGTTAAAATTATTAAGTAATAAAAAACCACGATACACGGGTATCGTGGTTTTTAGTTTATTTGCACTTTATTTATAGTGTTTTCATCCGTTTTAACAAGGTCGCTAATTTCTATACCTATTATGCAGTATACGGTGTTGCCGTCGGCAATTAAGATAAGTTCGTCGCGTAGTCTTGACGGAATTTTTTTATCAATCAAATATTCTTTAAGTTTTTTCGTGCCACTATTAAACGGCTTAAATAAATCTCCATCACGGCGCGTTCTAAACACGGCAGTTTTAGGCAACTTATCAAGGTCAAAATATAAACCGTCGCTTTCTTTACTAAAATGCTTAACCGATATCGTTTTGCCGTTAAAATTCGTTTCGCCTAAGGAAAAGGGGATAGATAGGTCTAATTTTTCCGTTTTTTTATAAAGCGTAATAAAATCGTACTCTTTAACGGCAGTTACGCCTTGTGGCATACAAATTTTAACGCCGTTTTTATCGGTTGATAGACTGTTTAGCATATCTGTATGCTTTTTTTCGTAGTCTTTTTTAATGCCGATTTTTTTGAGCGCTATAATAAACGCACGGTTTAATAAAACTTCGTTCGCCGATAAATCAATTTTAATCGCGCCGTCAGTTTCTACTACGAATTTTTCGGCTAAATCGTCTAAAAACTCGTCTTCTTTTTCGGCAAGAGAAGATAACCTTAACACGCCGTCTTCAAACTGTGGAAATCTTTCTTTAAGTAAAGGAATAACTTTAAGGCGCAAAAAATTTCGCGTATATAAATCGTCAAAATTAGTCGAATCATTGATATATGGTACGTTTTCGCGTTCAACGTATGCGCGAATTGCGTCCTTTGGCGTATTTATAAGTGGGCGAATAAACTTATCGCGCTTATAGGGAATACCTTTTAATCCTTTAATCGAAGTACCACGCAAAAGGTTAATTAAAACGCTTTCTGCTAAATCGCTTTTGTGGTGTGCCGTTAAAATAAAATCGCATTGATTGTTTTTTAAGACTTTATCAAAGCAATCGTATCTTAACTTACGCGCGCTTTCTTCAACGGAAATGCCGTCGGTTTTAGAAAGCGCAATTGCATCAACGCTAAAAGAAATTAACGGAATATCGTGGCTTTTACAATAATCTTTAACAAAAGCCGAATCGCTGACTGATTCTTGTCCACGAATACCGTGTTCAATATTGATTGCTATAACACAAATATTAAGTTTTTGTTCGGCTTTTTTAGCGTAGTGTAATAGCGCCATAGAATCCATACCGCCCGAAACGGCAACGCCTACGGTTTTACCACTTAAAAGCCTGTCAAAAATAGCGTTCATACTTGTATTTTACCAAAAAAACTCAACTTTTACAATAAAATAAGCAATATTATTAAAAAAAGAACGGTTACGCTAAATTAAAGATTAGGGAATACTCAACAAACAACCAACTAACCACCCTACTCTACCCCACCCACCGACGTTGGC
>JAGCMG010000153.1 GCA_017646555.1 Clostridia bacterium
ACCTAATTCTTCACCAGAACTAAACATACCTTGTGATTCAACACCACGAAGTTTGCCTTTGTGAATTTTATCACCGCTAAAAAGCGTTGAACCGTCAAGCGCAACCGGAACGAGCGCGCCTTCAAAAATGTTTGTTGCAGCCGTTACGATTTGTAATTCGCCATATTTACCTGCATCAATTTTAGTTACCGTAAGTTTATCGGCATTTGGGTGTTTTTCGCAAGATAAAATCTTACAAAAAACGATTTTATTAATATTTTTACCAAAATAGACGGTTTCTTCAACTTCCAACCCACAAGAAAACAACTTCTTTTCAAGTTCTTCGGGCGAAACGTCTATATCTACGTAATCTTTAAGCCAAGAAAGTGGTGCTTTCATAATTATCTCCTATCGAATTGTTTTAAGAATTTTACGTTATTTTCAAAGAAAGTTCTAATATCGTTAACGCCGTATTTAATCATGGCAATTCTTTCAAGCCCTAAACCGAACGCTAAACCTGAATATTCGTTTGAATCAATACCGCAATTTTCAAGAACCTTTTTATTAACGACACCTGCCCCTAAAATTTCAATCCAACCAGTGCCTTTACATAAACTACAGCCTTTGCCGTGGCACTTTGAACAAGTAACGTCTACTTCAACGCTTGGTTCAGTAAACGGGAAATACGACGGACGAAGTCTCGTTTTCGTTTCTTTATCAAAAACGACTTTAACAAATTCGTTCAATAAACCTTGTAAATCGCATAAAGAAACGCCTTTATCAACTACTAATCCTTCACATTGATGAAACATTGGCGAGTGAGATGCGTCGTCGTCAGCACGATATACTCTACCAGGGCTTAAAATTTTAATCGGTGGTTTTTTGTTTTCCATTACACGAACTTGTCCCGTCGAAGTTTGCGAACGCAAAACTATATCGTTGCCGATATAAAAAGTATCTTGCATGTCTCTTGCAGGGTGGTCTTTTGGAATATTTAACGCTTGGAAACAGTAATAATCCGTTTCAATTTCAGGCCCTTCAAAAATTTCAAAACCCATACCGGCAAAAGCCGAAATAATTTCATTTTTAACAATATTTAACGGATGAATACTACCCATTTTTTGTTTTGTGCCCGGTAAAGTAATATCAACTGCTTCTTTTTCAAGTTGTTCTTTTAATTCCTTATCTTTTAAGGTTTTTTCACGAATAGAAAAAAGATTAGCAACTTCTTCTTTTAAGTCGTTAACAAGTTTACCAAATGACGACCTTTCTTCTGGGGGAATATTACGCATTTCTTTCATAAGCGCTGTAATTTCACCAGATTTGCCTAAAAATTTTGCCTTTAAATCCTGCAAGTCGCGAGTTGAAAGAGCATTTTCAGTTTCCGTTTGTGCTTTTTCAAGCAATAATTTTAATTTTTCGTTCATATTACACTCCATTTTTTAAAAAATAAAACACGCCCCATTATTAGGGCGTGAAGAACGCGGTACCACCTAAATTCGCCAAAAAAATTGACCTCTTTTAGTTATAACGGGACAACCGTCGTAGCCTACTTTAATAAATTTCGGTACGCAACTCCAAAGTGAATATCGCACGCAACGGTTTATTACCTTTCAGCCACGGGTAATATCTCTTTTAGCCATCTTTATCGTGCGCCTGTCTTTATCATAGTTTTTACCTTGAAATTATACTTTAATCGCAAGAAAAAGTCAATTATTTTATTAATATTATTAGTTATTTAAGTAAATTTCGGGGATTTTTCCTACTATTACGCTTTCATTTAATAAAATTTCACTAAAAGAAAAAGAATTCCTATATTCAAATGGTACTAAAATTTTACTATTTACCGTTAAATCAAGTTTAAGTCTATGTATCGTTTGGTTTATTCCTTCGCCTAAAAAGGTTGATTTGAATAAACAATTTACACTCTCAACTGAAACGATTTTTAACTTTACGCCTTTTCCTATCCCCGATAAAATTTTAAGTCCTAAAACACTACCAAGCGATACCGTTACACCGTTTTTTAGGTTATCGTTTAATATCTTTTTCGTTTCACTTATTACTTTTTGAGTTACTTTGTTTGCTTTTAGCGAATCAACGCTAAAATAGGTGATATTTCCATCTTTATCTCTTTCAATAACGACCATATCGTTATAGTATAAATCGTTTACCGTATTCATTACGGCCATATTTATTGAAGTTAAAGCAATTTCATTGATTCTAGCCTCGCACTCATTTGCAACGAATACGCTAATATTTACTAAATAATGGTAAATTATAAGCAAAATAAAAAATATAACAACAAAAAAAGGAAGAATTTTTTTTCGTTTCTTCCGTTTCTTATTGTTTTTTGAATACCATACCCTTTCGTTTACACAATCAATCATACTGTATGATATTATTTTTTTTGTAAATTATTCTTAATTTTTCTTTGATTTAGGTTTAAAAATCAACGCAAAAAAATAACCGAAAACAATTGCGGCACTAATACCCATAGCGGCTGCCGATATGCCACCGGTAAGCGCACCGAAAAGTCCTTCTTTAGCACCTTTAATTGCCCCGTTTGCAAGCAAGTATCCAAAGCCCGAAATAGGAACGGTTGCCCCAGCCCCACCAATGTTAACAAGGTATTCGTAAACCCCAAAAGCTTGAAGTAAAACACCTGCTAAAAGAAAATAAACTAAAATTTTCCCAGCCGTTAACTTAGTTAAGTTTATTAACACTTGTGCAATTGCACAAATTGCACCACCAACTAAAAAAGCCATTAAAAAATCAATTATTATGTCTGACATAATTACAACAAATTCCTTTGATATTTACTAATGATTATCTTTTTATCTCAACTGCGTGTGAAATGCAAGGAATACTTTCGCCTTGCTGACTTGAAACCGACGATAAAAGCGCGCCCGTCGCTAAAAAAAGTATTCTATCATAGCGTTTTTGCAATAATTTTTTATAGAAAAACGAATTAAAAACTACGGCACTACAACCTGCCCCACTACCACCTTGAAATTCTTCTTCACAAATATTATAAATCATCTCACCGCAGTCAACGTGATTAGAATTCATATCGTAGCCTTTTTCCCACACTAAATCTTTAACTATTCTTGACCCTAAAACACCCAAATCGCCAGTAACTATTAAGTTATAATCAGTCGGTTTTGTTTTAGTATTTTTTAAGTGAGTAACTATAGTGTCAGCGCAAGCAGGCGCCATAGCAGCACCCATATTATTTGCGTCGGTTACACCGTAGTCAATTACTTTACCGAAAGTTGCTGAAACAATTTTAGGGTAATCGATATCTTCTTCGTTGTTAGATAATAAGCACGCCCCTGCCCCAGTTACCGTCCATTGTGATTGAGGTGGTCTTGTCGAACCTAATTCTAATGGGTAACGATATTGCCTTTCGGCTGTTGAAAAATGGCTACCGGTTGCGCAAATAACGTTTTCCATATGTCCACCGTTTAATAAAAGCGAGCCTATAATCATACTTTCACTCATAGTTGAACACGCCGAATACACGCCAATATACGGAAAAGAATAATTGCGCGCGGCAAATGATGACGAAATTATTTGATTTAATAAATCGCCTGCGATTAGTGCGTCAACTTCGCCAAGTGGTAAATTCTTTTTTTCAACGACCTTTCCTATAATATGCGAAAGCATTTTACACTCTGCTTTTTCAAAAGTGTCTTCGTTAAATCTATCGTCGTCCATAAATTCATCGATAAATTCAGATATTGGCCCACTCTTTTCCTTTTGTCCAGCAATTGTACTGACTGCCGTAATTTTAGGTTGTTTATCAAAATAAACCGTTTCTCTTGCCATTACACCACCATAAAATAAATATAATAACCTAACCCCACTAAAACGCTTGCAACTGTCCCAAAAACAATTATAGGACCTGCAATAACGAACATTTTAGATGCCAAACCGTAGATAAAACCTTCCGATTTAAATTCCATAGCAGGCGAAACGACGGAGTTTGCAAAACCCGTTATCGGAACTATTGAACCACCCCCAGCGTATTTTCCTATTCTATCGTAAATACCGATACCTGTAAATAATGCGCCTAAAAATATCATGGTCATTGAAACAAATCCAGCAAGTTCGTCGCCACTTAACGAAAATACCGATTGATATAAAAGCCTTAACGCTTGCCCTATACAGCAAATAAATCCACCGACCCAAAAAGCCCTAAATATTTTTTGAAATTCGTTAGTTTTTGGCATAATATTTGAAACGTATTCTAAATAATTTTGATTATTTTTAGTTTTAGTTTTCATTTTTAACTTCCTTATTTATAATTAATTTAACAACCGTTTCGCGTTCGTCTATAGGCGTTAAATAATTTGTTATAATTTCCTTTCTCATACGCTTATTATTGCAAAAATAAAAAAAATAATACAAAAAAACTCGCAAACAAATAAAAAATCGTTCACGAGTTAATTTAATTCAAAATTTTTGCGCATTTTTTCAATAATTTTATTCTCTAATCGCGAAACTTGTACTTGCGAAATCCCCATTGATTTAGCGACTTCACTTTGTGTTTGCGCCCTAAAATATCTTAAATAAATTATCTTTTTTTCGCGTTCGGGTAATTTATCTATTTGAGAGTGTAATTCTATCTCTAAAATGCTTTCGTCTTCACTTTTTGTATCGGAAAGTTTTTCATAAAGCGCTAACCCTTCTTCGTCACCATCAACACTATCGTAAATAGAAATAGGCATTTTTGTAGAATCTATAGCCATAACGACTTCTTCACGCGTGATTAAAAATTCTTGAGCAATACACTCAATTGACGGTGAAACGGCATATTTTGAGGTATAATCTTCTATAAATCTATTGATTTTTGACGCTAAAATTTTAATCGTTCTTGAAACCTTAACGGCACCGTTATCGCGAATATACCGTTTAATTTCGCCCACAATCATAGGAACGGCATAGGTAGAAAATCTTACGCCGAAACTTTCATCAAAATTATTAAGCGCTTTTACAAATCCCAACGAGCCTAACTGAAATAAATCGTCGTATTCAATACCTTTATTTTTAAATCTACGA
>JAGCMG010000154.1 GCA_017646555.1 Clostridia bacterium
ATTGATTCGCCACCATCAACTATAAGTGGAAGTCTGCCCACCATATCTTCATAAACGGCTTGTGCCGTGGTAGGACTTGGCTTACCGGAAATATTTGCCGACGGCGCTGCAAACGGAACACCGCTTTCAATAATAAGTTCTCTTGCAAATTCGTCGTTAGGCATACGCACGCCAACGCTATCAAGCCCTGCCGTCGTTACGGGCGAAACTTTTTGGCTCTTTTTTAATACCATAGTAAGTGGACCCGGCCAAAACTTTAACGCTAACGTGTAAGCGTCGTCGGGAACTGATACTGCAACTTCGTCAAGTTCGCTAATAGACGCTATATGTACGATTAACGGATTATCTTGTGGTCTGCCTTTTGCCACGAATATCTTTTTTATCGCATCACCGTCGTACGCGTTACCTGCTATTCCGTATACCGTTTCCGTCGGAACTGCTACTATCTCGCCGTTTTTTATTAAGTTTGACGCTTCAATGAGCGCTGGTTTTCCTGCTTTTAGTAATTTAGTTTCCATATCGATTAGTATATCATACCTAAAAGATTTATTCAACTCATTTTAGTTTATCTTACTGTTTCTTTAATCAATTTTATTGCTTTTGATTTTTCTTCACCGATTACGGTATTAAAAAGTATTTTTTCCTTTGCAATATCGTGCGCGGTAGCATTTCGCGATACCGTTAATGCTAAAACTTGACCTTTTTCAACTTTATCGCCTATTTTTGCTTTCAATATAATCCCTGCACTATAATCGATTTTATCGCCTAATTGATTTCTGCCTGCGCCAAGTGCTAAACTTGCTAAACCATATTCTTCGGCGTTGATTTCTTGTATATAACCACTTGTTAAAGAACGAACTTCTTTAACTATACTATCTTTTATAATATCTTCAATAGAATTAAAGTTCGATAAATCTCCACCCTGCATTTTAACAAATTCTATAAATTTATTATAAGCCGTTTTGTTTTTTATCGTTTCTCTTGCCATTTTATAGCACTTTGAATAATCGCCGTAACCGCTTAAACTTAAAATGTTCGCTGAAAGAACTAAACAAAGTTCTTCAAAATCCTTTTCGCCTTTGCCGTTAAGCGTTTCAATGGCCTCGTAAACTTCAAGCGCGTTGCCTATCGTGTAGCCTAAAGGTTGACTCATATCGGTTAATAAAGCGACCGTTTTTTTGCCTGCGCTTTTGCCTGTTTCTACCATTAGTGTAGCAAGGTTTTTTGCGCTTACTATATCTTTCATAAACGCGCCACTACCAACTTTTACGTCAAGCACGATTACGTCGTCGTCTGCCGTTAGTTTTTTGCCCATTATACTTGAACAAATTAGCGGAATACTATCTACCGTTGCCGTTACGTCACGCAAAGCGTATAAAAGTTTATCTGCTGGCGCTAAGTTTTTAGTTTGCCCTATTATTGCAATCCCTATATTATTTACTGCATCAATAAATTCTTCGTGCGATAAATCAACTTTAAAATTCGGTATTGATTCAAGTTTATCAACCGTTCCACCCGTATGCCCTAATCCACGACCACTCATTTTAGCAACTTTTACGCCAAGCGACGCCACTATCGGCATTACGACTAAACTTGTTTTATCGCCAACTCCACCTGTTGAGTGCTTATCGGCTTTTATTCCGTGAATTTTACTTGCAGTGAATTTTTCACCCGAATCCCTTACGGCAAAAGTTAAATAAGCCGTTTCTTCATCAGATAATCCTTGAAAATAAACAGCCATCAAAAACGCTGACATTTGATAATCGGCAATTTCGCCTTTAACAAAACCGTTTACTAAAAAATATATTTCTTCTTTATTAAGTTTTTGCCCGTCTCTTTTCTTTTTAATTATATCGTATGCTCTCATTTTATTTTAACCTGAAAGAATTTGGCAACAAATCCTTTAACTTGTATTCTAAAATCTTGCCGTCATTAACACAAATAATAATAAAATCGCCATCACAAAATTCAGCCATCACTTGCCGACAACTACCACAAGGTAAACAAGGCGAATTTATATCTAAAACCCCACCTACGATAGCGATTGCTTTAAATGAATTTTCCCCGTCGTTCACCGCTTTAATAAATGCCGAATGCTCAGCGCAAACGCTAAGTCCGTTTACAGCGTTTTCAACGTTAGAAGCAGTATAAATTTTATCAGTTTTAGTTAATAGCGCAACGCCTACTTTGAAGTTAGAATATTTAGCGTAGGCACGGTTTCGCGCTACCGTTGCCCTATCAATTAAGTCCATCATTAAGTTTTTATCCATTTTTTACTTCCTTATAAAAACTTTCGCCCGAAATTTTACCGTTCGGGTTAATTCCAAAATAATCAAGAACGGTTGCCCCTATATCAGCAAAAGAATTGCGCGTTTTAAGATTAACGCCGTTTTTAATTTTATTGCCCAAAATAAGCATGGGCGCATACTCACGACTGTGGTCGGTTGACGGCGTTGACGGGTCGCAACCGTGGTCTGCCGTTATTATTAAAACGTCGTCGTCTTTTAAGTTTTCAAGGGTAAAGCGCAAGTCGTCATCAAATTCAGTAAGCGCGTTTGCATAGCCGTCGATATCGTTTCTATGCCCGTACTTTGAATCAAATTCAACCAAGTTAACGAAACATAAACCGTTAAAATCACGCTTTATTAAATCATTTAAAACGCGCATACCGTCCGAATTAGATTTAGTTTTAAAACTTTCGGTTATACCAACACCTGCAAAAATATCGTAAATTTTACCCACTGATAAAACTGAAAAACCATTTTCACTCAACACTTCAAGCATGGTTTTTTTAGGTGGGTTTATAGAAAAATCACGACGGTTTGCTGTTCTAATAAATGGGTATTCCCCACTAAAAGGCCTCGCAATAACACGGCCAACACCGTGCTTACCAATTAAAATTTTACGCGCGATTTGACAGTAAGAATATAATTTTTCAACGGGCACGATATCTTCGTGCGCGGCAATTTGAAAGACGCTATCCGCCGAAGTGTAAACGATAAGTGCACCGGTTTTTAAGTGTTCTAATCCGTAATCTTTAATAACTTCCGTCCCCGAATAGGTTTTGTTACAAATAACTTTTCTACCAGTTCGTTTTTCAAACTCTAATATAATCTCGTCGGGGAAACCGTTAGGGTAAACTGGCATAGGACTATCAGAAACAACACCCGCTATTTCCCAATGCCCAACGGTAGTGTCTTTGCCTTGCGATTTTTCCGCCATTTTAGCATAAGACGCCATAGGGGCAGAAATTCCACCACCAACGCCGTCAATGTTATAAAGCCCTAATTTAATAAGGTTACTAATATTAAGTTTTTTTGAAGTTCTTATAGCCTTTAAAGTATTACTTCCTTTATCAAAATACTTTTTCGCATCAGGAAGTTCGCCTATCCCTAAACTATCAAGAACAATAATAAATAATCTTTTTGACATATATTACGGTATATTTTACAATCTTTTTATATGTTTAATTGTACATATTATCTATTCTGCTATTTCTAATGCAATTTTAATCATATCATTAAAGGTTGTTTGGCGCTCTAAAGCAGTTGTAATTTCATCAGGATTTATAATAGAATCACTAACGGTTAATATAGCAAGGGCTTTCTTTTTAGCGCGTAATGCGTTCATATATAAGGCAGCTGCTTCCATTTCTACACCTAAAACGCCCATCTTTTTCCAAGAAAGAGCGGATGATGAGTCGTCATAGAAAGTATCGCTCGATAAGATATTCCCTACTTTAAATTTATAGCCGTTTTCATTAGCGACCGAAACGGCTTTTGATAACAAATTAAAATCAGCAATCGGACAAAAAGTTCCTGGTAAATTATATTGATTAGCGTAATTGCCGTTATTACACGCGCCTTGTGCAAATATTAAATCGCGCAAGTGTAAATCTTCTTGAAGACTTCCACACGAACCAACCCTAATAATGCTTTCGACGTCAAAAATGTTAAACAGCTCATATGAATATATGCCAATTGACGGTTGCCCCATACCCGAGCCCATAACTGAAACTTTTTTACCGTTATAATAACCCGTATAAG
The DNA here is from genome assembly GCA_017646555.1 of Clostridia bacterium. Lineage (GTDB taxonomy): Bacteria > Bacillota > Clostridia > Christensenellales > Borkfalkiaceae > UBA11475. The sequence goes on from JAGCMG010000154.1 coordinate 4,047, forward strand.
CAAGCATACCGCGCACTTCGTTGATTAAAACGGCATTTTCAAGAAAATTTTCAGCAATATATTTTGCTCTTAAAGGGTCGCCCGGCATTATTACCGTTTTAGCAAAATCGCCTTTATTAGCGTTAATATGTGGTGTCGCCATTTTTATTTTCCCCCTCTTTTACTGCTTTAACGACTCTACTCGTGCCAAGTCTTGATGCGCCGATTTTTATAAATTCTTCAGCATCTAATATACTGGAAATCCCCCCTGCCGCTTTTACTAAAACGCCGTTACTCACGTTGTCGTGCATTAGTTTAACGTCGGATAAAGTTGCACCGTTCTTAGAAAAACCCGTTGAAGTTTTAATATATTCTGCACCCGAATCGCTTACAATTTGGCACATTTTAATCTTTTCTTCGTCAGTCAAAAGGCAAGTTTCGATAATTACTTTTAAAAGTTTACCGTTACAAGCAGATTTAATCTCTCTAATTTCATTCAACAAGTAATTGTAGTCTTTTTCTTTAAGTTTGCCGATATTTATCACCATATCTATTTCATCTGCACCGTCATTTACGGCAGTTTCAGTTTCAAAACACTTAACTTTTGTTGAATTATAGCCGTTTGGAAAGCCAATTACAGTACAAATTTTAAGATTTTCGCCAACGTATTCCTTTGCTTTTTTAACAAAACACGGCGGAATACATACCGACGCAGTTTTATATTTCATACCGTCATCACAAATTTTATAAATATCGTTTATGGTTGCCGTTTGCGAAAGTAAAGTATGGTCGCATTTAGATAAAATTTCAGTTATTTCCATAAATTATTTCCTTGGTTTTTTATTATTATAACATATGAGATTAAAAATTTCAATGCTAACTTTATTTTAATAGGTATTTAAGTATTAAAACTTTATTTTAATCCTATTTTATAAATTAGTTAAATTTTAAAAAGAAAAAAGAACCGATTTATTCGGTTCTTTTAATGGATGCGGCAACTACCTATCTTCCCATATCGTCACCAATATAGTATTTTCGGCGCAAGTGAGCTTAACTTCTGTGTTCGGTATGAGAACAGGTGGATCCTCACCGCCATTATCACCGCAATGGTATATATTCGC
>JAGCMG010000021.1 GCA_017646555.1 Clostridia bacterium
GCTTTTTATTTTTTTAAATTTTATTTTATAGGCGTTTCGGCCCTACCAACCGTTGCAGTTGCAACCTTTGAAAAATCATAGATTTCTTTAATAACGCTATTAACTTCTTCTAAGGTAACGGCATTTATATCTGCTATCTTTTGTTCAAAGTTAAATACCCTATCAAAATACATACACTCTTTGCCGTAAATTTTCATTTGAGAAGAAGTACTTTCTTGACTTAAAATGAACGCCGATTTAAGTTGTTCACGCCCACGCGTAAATTCTTGTTCTGTAATACCGTTTTTAGCAAATTCTTCGGTAACGGCTTTAATCGCCGAAACAGCCTCATCACGTTTATCGGGATTTACGCCTGCGTAAACTTCAAGTTTGCCGGCGTTTTCGTATTGCGACGCATACGCATACACCGTATAGCAAAGCCCCATCTTTTCTCTAACTTGTTGGAAAAGCCTTGACGACATACCCCCGCCGTAAACGATATTTGCTATCTTTAACGCATCCATACGCTTATCTTTAAGCGCGTAACACGGCAAAGAAAACGCTATATGCGCTTGCTCAATATCTTTCTTTTTGAATAAGTTTTTAGTGCAAGTTTCTTGTGGTTTATTTTCTACCGCTTTACCGCGATTTGCGCTTATTAAATCTTTAAATAGTTCATTTACGAGTTGAACGGTATCGTCAATATTGACCGCGCCTGCAATTGATATGGTAATATTTTCGGGCGTATAGAACTTATTTTTAAACTTAATAATATCTTCGCGCGTGAATTTTTTAATGTTTTCTATCGGTCCTAAAATAGTTTGTCCAAGCCCGTTTTCACCGTGAAAAGCCGTTGCTAATAAATCAAAGCACACTTCGTCAGGCGTGTCTTCCGTCATATTGATTTCTTCAATAACAACGCCCCTTTCCTTTTCAACTTCGTCCTCAGGGTAAGTAGAATTAAGAAAAATATCGGCTAAAATTTCAAGCGTGCGTTTTTGGTGTTCAAAGGTCGAAAGCGTATAATAACAAGTACATTCTTTAGAAGTAAAAGCGTTTATACTTGAACCTATGCTATCTATATCGTCCGAAATTTGAAATGCATTACGCGTTTTAGTCCCCTTAAACATATTATGTTCAATAAAGTGCGAAATGCCGTTTTCTTCCTTACTTTCGTTACGGCTACCAACCTTAACGAAAATCCCCGACGCAACCGATAAAAGCCCGTCCATTTGTTTAATAACGAGTTTTAACCCGTTATCGTAAATCTTTATAAATTCCATAACCTAAATTCCCTGTAATACGCTCGTCACCGTGCTTGGCGTTAACGAAAGCGCCTTAAATCCATCTATAATATCGTTTAATGCTATCGCCGTGCATTTCGTCGGGTGCATTAAAATAATATTGCCCGACGACGCGTTTTTTAGCGCGCGCGTTTTGATTAAATCTTTATCGGCGTCGCGCCAGTCGATAGTATCAGCCGTCCACATTATAACACGATAACCTAAATTTTCGCAAGCCTTTACCGTATTTTTTGAAAAACTGCCCGACGGTGGCGCAAATAATTTTGGCTTTATACCACAGAGCGCGTAAATTAGCGTTTCGGTACGCTTTATTTCTTTGATATTTTCTTCATATGATAGTTTTGCGTGGTCTTTATGAAAATACCCGTGTGAGCCGATTTCATGCCCTAACTGAACTATTCTATTTAAAGTTTCGGTGTTTTTATCGGCCCAACAACCACCGATGAAGAAAGTCGCTTTTACCTTTTTAGCGCTTAATATATCTAAAATTTGATTTACTTCGTCAGAGCCTTGATATACGTTAAAGGTCAGCGCAACAAAATTTGAATTTTCGTTACCTTTATAAATAACCCCGTTTATCACGGTTGACGAGTTAGTCGTGCTTATCGGCGAAATAATCGCAAGTGCGCCGATTACGATTGCTATAAATAATAATGTTAAGTTTACAATGATTTTTGACTTTTTTCTTTCCATATATTCACTATATGGCGCTAACTTAACTTTTATACGAATTTTTTTATGTTAAAATATATGCGCACGCGTTTTACATAAGCACTTATATTATCTACTAACGGTAGAACGCGCTTTTTTAATAAACGCATTAAATATATGCGCAACCGTTGATTTTGAGCGCAAAAAAAGCGGAATACGCTATAACGTACCCCGCCGTTTTTTAATTTTTATTAACCTTCAACCTTTTCTAAAAGTTTAAGGTCAATGCCCTTTTCGCCGATTTTGATAATTTCAACTTTTACCTTATCGCCGATATGAAGAACTTCTTCAACCGAATCAATTCTCTTATCACTCATTTTAGAAATGTGGATAAGACCGTCTTTACCCGGTGCGAGTTCACAGAATGCGCCAACTTTTGGTAAAATTCTAACGACTTCGGTCATAAACATATCGCCAACTTCTGGGTCTTTTGCGATAGAAAGAACTATTGCTTTAGCGCGTTCAAGCATTTCGTGGTTAGCAACTGCAGCGATTGAAACGAGACCGTCGTCGCTAATATCAATCTTAACGCCAGTTTCTTCAATAATCTTATTGATAACCTTACCACCAGAACCGATAACTTCCCTAATCTTATCAGGGTTGATGTTAAATGAAACGATTTCAGGTGCGTATTTAGAAAGTTGAGCGTTAGGTTTATCGATAACTTCAAGCATCTTGTTTAAGATGTGTTGTCTACCGTCGTTTGCTTGTGCGATAGCC
>JAGCMG010000155.1 GCA_017646555.1 Clostridia bacterium
AACGAAAGCAGGTAAGACTTCTTCTAATTCTTCAACCGTAGATGCAGAAGTGTTTAGTAAGAAAGTACCGTTTTCTTTAATGTCGCCCGTCATATTGTAACGAGTAATATAAGAAGGGTTAGAACATTGTACGAAGTCTGCTGCGTCAATTAGGTATGCAGATTGAATTGGTGTATCGCCAAATCTTAAGAGAGAAACGGTAATACCACCTGACTTTTTAGAGTCGTAGAAGAAGTAACCTTGTACGTATTTATCCGTGTGGTCACCGATAATTTTAATAGAGTTTTTGTTTGCGCCAACCGTACCGTCAGAGCCTAAACCCCAGAACTTACAAGAAATGGTGCCTTTAGGTGCTGCGTCGTACTTTTCACTAAAGTCGAGCGAAGTGTTGGTAATATCGTCGTAAATACCGATAGTGAAGTGGTTTTTAGGTTGGTCTTGTTCAAGATTTTTGTAAACGGCGTAAACCATTGACGGATTGAATTCTTTAGAACCTAAACCGTATCTACCACCAACTACTTGGATGTTAAGACCTTTTTCTAAAATAGCAGAACAAACGTCAAGGTATAAAGGTTCGCCGAGAGAGCCTGCTTCTTTAGTTCTATCTAAAACTGCAAGTTTTTTAACGGTTTTAGGAAGAGCGTCAATAAAGCAATCAATCGCAAACGGACGATAAAGTCTAACTTTAAGTAAACCAACTTTATGACCTTCGTTATTCATTCTATTGATAGTTTCTTCAACGGTATCAGCGCCAGAACCCATCAATACGATAACGTTTTCAGCATCAGGTGCACCAACGTAGTCGAAAAGGTTGTATCTTCTGCCGGTGAGTTTATATACTTTGTCCATCATTTCTTGAACGATAGCAGGCATTTTGTCATAGTATTCGTTAGCCGTTTCTCTGTTTTGGAAATAGATGTCAGAGTTTTGCGCAGTACCTCTTTGAATAGGATGTTCAGGATTGAGTGCGCGTTTTCTAAAGTCTTCAATATCTTTCATATCAACTAAAGACTTCATTTCGTCGTAGTCGATAGCGTCGATTTTAGAAACTTCGTGTGAAGTTCTAAAGCCGTCGAAGAAGTGAAGAACTGGAACTTTCGCTCTTAAGGTAGAAAGGTGTGAAACGAGTGCTAAGTCCATAACTTCTTGAACAGAGTTAGACGCAATCATTGCAAACCCAGTTTGACGGCACGCCATAACGTCAGCGTGGTCGCCGAAAATGTTAAGCGCGTGTGCTGCTAACGCTCTTGCGCTTACGTGGAAAACCGTAGGTAAAAGTTCACCAGCGATTTTGTACATGTTAGGAATCATCAATAAAAGACCTTGGCTTGCCGTGTAGGTGGTAGTGAGCGCACCTGCAACGAGTGAACCGTGTACAGCGCCTGCTGCACCTGCTTCAGATTGCATTTCTGCAAGTCTTAATTTTTGACCGAACATATTGACTCTGCCTTGTGCTGCCCATTCGTCAGCAACTTCCGCCATAGGGGAAGAAGGGGTAATCGGGTAGATTGCTGCTACTTCCGAAAACGCATAAGCGACGTGGCTTGCGGCGGTATTGCCGTCAATTGTCAATTTTGTGCTCATAATATATCCTCCAAATAAATTTTATCGTGTTTAATGCGTGCTTTATACACTCACGCAATTTATATTATATAATTAAAATATCTTTAAGTCAATAGCAATCGTAATTTTTTTAGAAAAAACAACGCTTTTTGCCTAATTTATAAGTTAAAAATCGAAAGATTTTAAAAAAGACGTCCGTTTGCTTGTGAAAAACGCGCTGGTTGTGTTAAAATAGTCGATATGAATAAGGTTTCACCTTATGTAAGGAGTATCAATGGCGATTATCAAGGCTGAAAACGCGTCCTTTTCATATTCGGACGGTTTTAAGGCAATCGACAATTTGAATATAGAAATTTCTTCGGGCGAATATATTGCAGTAATCGGTAAAAACGGTTCGGGCAAATCGACTTTCGCGCGTTTGCTTAACGGACTTATTACGCCAACTAACGGCAGTATAATCGTTGACGGAATTGACACCAAAGATAAAAAATCTTTGCAACGAGTAAGAAAGACGGTGGGGGTAGTTTTTCAAAACCCCGACAATCAATTAGTAGCGTCAATCGTTGAAGACGATATTGCTTTCGGCGCAGAAAATATCGGCGTAAAAAGGGAAGAGATTGAAAAGCGCGTAGAGTTTGCGCTCTCTGCCGTTAATATGACGGAATTTAGAAAGCGTTCGTCGTCAAGATTATCAGGTGGTCAAAAACAACGCGTAGCAATTGCCGGCGTTCTTGCTTTAATGCCTGAAGTTTTGGTTTTAGACGAATCGACTTCTATGTTAGACCCAAAAGGTAGAGAAGAAGTTATCGCCGTTACCGAAAAATTAAACAAAGAAAAAGGTATGACGATTATCACCGTAACGCATTATATGGATGAGATAATTCGCGCTGATAGAGTAATCGTTTTAGATAGTGGAAAAGTGGTAATGCAAGGCACGCCGAAAGAGATTTTTTCTAAGCGTGAAGAACTTGAACGGTTCAATTTGGCAGTACCGTTATCAACGAAAATGGCACAAAAACTCTACGATAGTGGTGTCGCCATCACCGAAAATATCATAAATAAAGAACAACTTGCGGAGGCGTTATGCAAATTGATGCAAAGGGGTTAAGTTACTCGTACGACTTAAAGTCCCGTTTCAAAAGCGACGCTTTAAGAGAAGTAAGTTTAACCATAAACGAAGGCGAATTTTTCGGCATTATCGGTAAAACGGGTAGTGGGAAATCGACTTTCGTACAACATTTAAACGCGCTTATAAAAGTGCAAAAAAATTCCGGCACGGTGATTGTCGGGGACTTTGATTTGTCGCAAAAAAAGATAGATTATAAAGCGCTTCGCAGTAAAATAGGTATGGTGTTTCAATACCCCGAATACCAACTTTTTGCCGAAACCGTGTTTGACGACGTCAAGTTTGCGTTAGATAATTTTAAGCCTGAAATGGCGCAAGAAGAAAAGCAAAATTTAGTTCAAAAAGCCATAGAGGCGGTAGGACTAAACTTTAATGAAGTCAAAGATAAATCGCCGTTTGAATTATCTGGTGGTCAAAAAAGAAGAGTGGCAATCGCAGGTGCAATCGTTTCAATGCCTGAAGTTTTAATTTTAGACGAGCCCGTTGCAGGGCTTGACCCAAAAGGTAAAGAAGATTTTTTAACGCTTCTTCATAAACTTCACTCAAAGTTCGTAAAGACGATAGTAATAATCACGCACGATATGGATATTGCGTCCGAACATTGTTCGTCCCTTGCAGTATTTTCCGATGGTAAAATATTAAAAAAAGGCACGCCAC